>SCQL01000008.1 GCA_004299235.1 bacterium | reverse complement strand
GTGCTCGACGACGATGGCCTCGACGATGTAGCGATCGCGATTGGACATGACCACCTCCGGATTTGGTGGTGTCCACTATGTCTTGCGACATCTGTCCACTATGTGCTGAAACCACACACCACCGTCGGCTCCAATGTCCTGTCTCAGGACATCGAGGGCACCTGTTGCAAGACGTCGGCTGCTGAACGACCCCCGCAACCCCTCACGTGGTGGCCGCCGGTGGTACGGATATCCCATTGCCGGGCCGGCGGTTGAGTCCGACTATCAACCTGCCCCAGATCAGCGCCCAGCCGAAGAGGTGACCGGACCCCAACGTAGCCCGGGAAGCTAGCCATCGCCTCGAAGATTCGAGGCTGAACCGATTGGTTGCGTGCCGTCCTGCGCCCTGCTGAGCGCCGGCGGTAGGTCCAGCAGGTTGCTCTGAACCCCAGGAGGTGAGGGATTGCGCACTCGACTCTCCACCACATGTACGTGTCAGGGGGAGGACTCGGTATGAAACGAATACTTGCGCGCGCCGCCGGCTCGCTTGGAGCGGCGGCGCTCGTTCTGGTGGCCTTTGCCGGCCCGGTCGCGGCGGCCCTGCCCCCAGCCCCCGCTGGGGTCGTGGTCAGCGGCAGCCCGAGCAACTTGGAGTCGGGCGACGGCAACATGACGGTGGACTTCTCCACCCTCGGCGTCAATGACACCGACTGGAACTGCTTCACCATCGGCCCCACGGCGAACTGTAAGACCACGACCGGGGCCCAGTTCATCACCGCGGACTCGAGCGGCGAGATCCAGTGGGTGAACGGGCAGAAGTTCGACACCCTTTGTCCAGCCACCAGCATCGGGAACAACCCGCCCAAGGACGAGTTCGTCAACATCGCCCAGTTCAGCGAGGCGGACGCCAGCCTCAACGAATTCTTCTACGGGGCGACGATCCGCGCCACCAACACTGGCAACGCCAGCGGCGATGTCGAGTTCGACCACAACAAGGGCGCGAACCCGACGAGCCTGCCATGTCGTGTGGCCGGCGACATTCTGATGGCGTACGACTTCCTCAACGGCGGCACGAGCCTCAACTTCCACCTGCTGACATGGATCGACAGCAGCAACCCCAACGCGGGCGGGAACACCGGCACCTGCTTCGTCAAGACGGACAGCCTGCCCTGTTGGGGCTCCAACGTGATCATTCCCAGCGGTGCGGTGTCCAACGGCGCGTCGAACCAGTCACCGATCGCCGCTGCAGACAACGGAATGAGCGGCGTTGCACTCCCGATCAACCAGTTTTCGGAGTTCGGGATCAACCTTTCCAAGGCGCTCGGGATCTCCGGCCAGTGCTTGAGCTTCCCGCAGCAGACCTGGGAGTCGCGCTCGTCTGGTTCGAGCTTCACCTCGAACCCCCAGGACCTCGAGATCACGCAGCGCACGATCAACAACTGCGGCGAGGTCAAGATCATCAAGCGCACAGACCCGCGCGGCCAGAACGCGACGTTCAGCTACACGTCCAACCTTTCGGGCGGCCAGATGAAGTGCACCCAATCATCGCCGACGAGCTTCAGTCTCAACGACAGCGGCAACTCCACCAGCGACAGCGCTGCCAACACCCAGGACTGCACTTTCGTCCCGGCCGGCAACTACAGCGTCTCCGAGGGCACGCCGCCGTCGGGGTTCACATTCGAGAAACTGAGCTGTAGCGTGAGCGGAACGGGCACGAGCGCCACCACCTCGGGTGTGACGGCAACCATCACCCTGGCCGGCAGCGGCCTCGTGACGTGCGTCTATACCAACCAGCTGAACACGGCGACGATGTCGACCCAGGTCTCGACCACCTCTTCGGTCCTCCCGAGCCAGGCCGTCCACGACACGGCGACCGTGACCGGGAATCAGGCCGCTGACACCCCGATGGGCACCGTCTCCTTCTTCCTCTGCGGGCCGATCGCGACCGGTTCTTGCGGTAGCGGTGGGACCAGCATCGGATCAGGGACGCTGAGCGGCTCCGGCGCTACAGCGAGCGCAAGCTCGCCCGACGTCAATACGTCGGCCAGCCCGCTCGGGGTCGGGCGCTACTGCTTCCGCGCCACCTGGCCGGGAGACACCAACTATCCCGCTCCTTTGACGGAGTTCGGCGGCACCAACGGAACCAACGAATGCTTCACGGTCATAGCGATTCCGACCACGACCAAGACGACACCGTCGGCCGGCTCGGGCGGGACGACCACGTTCGGCTCCTCCGTCACCGACCACGCGGTGGTCCAGGCCACCCAAACGGGCGACGGCACTCCGACCGGGACGGTCACCTTCTTCATCTGCAACCCAACCCAGACCAGCGGAGGAGCGTGCCCAAGTCCGAACGGAGCTCAGGTCGGAAGTGGTCCGGTCACTCTCAGCGCGGTTCTTAATTCGAGTCCGCCTGCGTCGTCTGCCGACTCAGTCGCAATCACAGCCAACATGACCGGCACGTGGTGCTTCCGCGCCGAATACACACCGGGCGGGGCCAACGGAGCCAACTACACCGCATCGAGCGACGCCACGTCCGGCGAGTGCTTCACGGTCACCGATACATCCGCGAGCGCCTCGGCCCAGGACTGGCTGCCCAACGACACCGCAACAGTCACCGCAACCAACGGGGCGCCGCTGAACGGGACTCTGTCCGCTCAGCTCTTCACGGACAACGCCTGCGGTGGCAACGGGGGCTCAGCCGTCAGCGGACAGCTGTACCAGAAGACGCTGACCAACGCCACGTCCGTCGCGGACAGGACGCTGACAACCTCCAACACAACCGACAAGATCACCACGAGCACAAGCGTTTCGTGGTTGGTCAAGTTCACCAGCACCGATTCGAACGTCACATCCACCAGCCACTGTGAGGTGACCACGCTGAGTATCAATAACTAGACCGAGGGGCTCGACCCCGAGAAAGGAGTCAACAAGAAAACGTTGAGAGGCGGTCCCTGCGGACCGCCTCTCTTTTGCCCTTTTGTTGGCTGCGGGACGATCAGCCGACGCTGACCGAGCAGGTCGCGTAGGTCTGGCTGTAAGTCCCCGCCGGCCACTTCACCTTGCTGACGAACAGATAGGTGTAGGTGCCTGTCTGCTCGCTGGGCAGAACGGAGTCGGCTGAGGACTGCGTCAGCGTAAAGGTGCCGCCCGAGGAGACCGTTATGGGCATGATCTCGGAATTGCCGTTGGGGTACTTCCTGACCAGGTTCACCTGGGAGTTGGGAAGACCCGAGGCGCTGATCGTGAAGGACTGATCCAGCGCGACCGCGCTGGGAGTGGCGGTGCATGTCGCGGCCGTGTGCACAGCAGCAACGGGGATGGGCGCGGACGGGAGAGTGTTCACGCCGAAGATCGTGGTCGCCGCGATGGCGACCGCCGAGGCGACGACCACGCGGCCAAGTCGAAACAGGAATCTGAACATTTACGGACTACCTCCTAAACGGGAAAAGGCCAGGCAACGCAGCACGGCTGGATTTCCTGCCGTTTGACCTGCTCGGTCGTATGGACACACCTGAACGGGTTTTCGGCTCTTGCTCTGGAGGAATCCCCGCCGCTCCAGGAGCTGCAAAGCTCAGGCTCGAACGCGAACGTTAGTCACTTTTGCCGCGGTGCGTCAACCCTGAACTGCTGTTCGCCGCCAGGCTACCCCGCGAATTTGGGCCGGTACACGCGACGACGTGGCGACCCAAGCGGACCTGAATGGGCGAGGGTTGTGGCCTACCTCTGAGGCGCTCCCTGCCCTCGCGGGGCGCCAGGCCCCAGGGTCTGGCGGATGGTCAGGATGCGCGCGATGTCGACGGGTGAGACGATGCCCACCAGCTGACCCTGGTCGAACACGAGGACGCGCTGATCGATCGCCGCTCCAAGCCGTTCGATCAGCGCCGCGAGCTCCTCGCCGGGCCGCGTGACCGGGACCTGCGAGATCGGGCGACCGCAATCGCTGAGTCGCTTCCCGCCGCGATCGGGAATCGCGACCCTCATCAACTCCGAAAGTCGCACCACCCCGGTCAGCTTGCCGGGAGGGTCGTGCACGGGGTAGGTGGTGAAGTGGTGCTGAGGCGCGACCGATTCCAGGAACTGCTCGACGGTCAGCCAGTCCGGAACGGTGACCACGGGCGAGGTCATCGCCGCCGACACGGGGACCGCCTTCAAGAGCGCCTTGATGGTGCTTCCAGCCTCTTCGGAGCTGCCGGCGGACAGGAGGAACCAGCCGATGAAGGTGATCCATATTCCGTCGAGGACCGCGCCGGTGAACAGCTCCAGGATGCCGGCGGCGATCATCAGGTAGGCGAACAAGCGCCCGATCCGCACCGCGTTGTGGACGCCGCGCTGGCGGCTGCCCGACCGCCACCAGAACAGCGAGCTCAAAAGCCGGCCGCCGTCCAGCGGGAAGGCGGGGATCAGGTTGAACAGCCCCAGAGCCAGGTTGACGAGCGCCAGCCAGCGCAGGACGACGGAGATGAGGGCATCGGACGAGGTCACGAGCCCCAACCCCAGCGCGATCAGGGCGACCGCGAAGCTGGTCAGCGGCCCGACGCCGGCGATCAGGGCTTCGGCCCCCGCGCTTTTGGGTTCGCCCTCCAGACGAGAGACGCCGCCGAAAAGCCAGAGCGTGACGCCGGCGACTTTGACTCCGTTGCGCCGTGCCATCAGGGCGTGTGCCATCTCGTGGGCGAGCAGGCAGACGAAGAAGACGATCGCGCCGGCCGCGGCGGCGGCCCAATAAGCCGCCGGCTCCCGTCCGGAGACCGACAGTGGCAGCACGCCAGTCGCCAGGGTCCACGTGATCAGGGCGAAGATGAAGATCAGGCTCCAGTTGAAGCCGATCTCAATCCCGAACAACCGTCCGAGCCGGATGGTGGGAGCCACCGCCGGGAGTCTACCCACAAACCCGGGTCCGTCACCTTTAATCTGCGACCGCCTTCGCCGTGGGGCTAGGCCGGTCCTCTCTCATCGGGGTGCCCGGTGTTGCCAAAGGCGATGCGGTCTCTGACCACCGGAGCGCGGCCCAGCAGCCGCGACCGCTGGACGGCATCCTCCCCGAAGCGATCCCGTATGGCGTCGAGGGCGGCCTCGAGCCGTTCGTTCCTGGGCGTCGAGCGGTCGGCAAAGAGATCGAGCTGACCGGCGTCCTTTTCGCTGAGCCCGGCGAGGCCGACCCCCAGCGTGCCGACCGTGCGGCGCGGATCGCGTGCCGCCATCAGTTTCAGGGCCGCCTGGTAGATCTCGTCTCCGGTCGCGATCGGCCTGGCCAGCTTGCACTGCTTCGAAAAATGACCCGCCTCCGGCCGGTACACGATGCCGACCGAAACCACGCTGCCGCGCCGGCCCGCGGCCCGCAGCCGCCGCCCGACCATGTCCGACAGCCGCATCAGCAATTCCTCGAGCTCCGCCTGCGAGCTGGTCGCGCGAGCCAGCACGTGTGAGTGGCTGTAACTCTTGCGGGCGGCGGTCTCGAAGCTGCTCACCTCAAAGCCGCGCAGGCGCTGGCGCCAGCCGGCCGCGACCTCGGCGTGCATCCCCGCGAGCTTGAGCCGCTCGGCGGTGGCGTACAGGAACTCGACCGGGCTGTGGATGCCGGCCTTCCTCAATCGGGTGGCGGTGGCCTCGGCGACGCCCGACAGGTCGGTGAGCTCGAGGCGTTCGAAGACACAGACAAGGTTCGTGTGGTCGATCCGCCGCAGCCCGTCGCGCTTGTCGAGGTTGGACGCCTGCTTGGCCATCCAGATCGAGGTCGAGATCCCGACCGAGCACGTCACGCACTCGCCGATCTCCCCGCGAATCGCGTCCTTGACGGCTCGGCCGACACCCTCCGGGCCCTGCTTCGCGAGTCCGGGTGTGCCGGCCAGGTTCATCGACGCTTCGTCGATCGACATGCGCAGCACATCGGGGCTGTGCCGCTCCATGATCTCGATCAGGCGATCCGAGGCGGCACGGTAAAGGGGCGGGTTGGGCTCCCTGACGACCACCTGCGGAAAGATCGCCCGGGCCTCGTAAACGCGCATCCCGGTTTTGATTCCGAGGTCTCGCGCCTCCCTCGAGGAGGAGACGATCGTGGCGGCGTCGGTGGCGTACGCGGCGATCGCCAGCGGCCGGCCGCGAAGCCCGGGGTCGTGCTGCTGCTCGATGGAGGCAAAGGCGCAGTTCAGGTCGACGACCAGCGTCGCCGGGTCGGCGGTGTTGAGGCCCAGATCCACGGCTTCTCCGCGTGGCATCACGGTACGAGCAAATGTTCGCACACCGGGGGTTCGGCCCGGCTAAACCGGCTCAGCCGCGCGCACGTCTTGGGCGGCAGGCTCGACCGCGACCACCTGCCAGAAAAGGCCGGGCCCGTCGAAGGTGGTCTTGAGGCCGTGCCGCGCGGTCGTGGCCAGGATGCGCTCCGGCGCATGCAGGAAGATCCGGAACTGCCGCCGCGTCACGCTGAGGCCGAAGTTGGCCGAGGCGACCACCAGCCGCGTCCACCACCTCTTCTTCGGAAAGCTCATCACGAGCACGCCACGAGCGCGGTCGGCCGCCGCGCCAGCGAGTTTGGGCATGTCCGGATAGCAGCAGATGACGCGGTTCATCACGACGATGTCCGCGGCTTCGACCTCAGCGCCCGCCTCAGTCAGGTCCATGACCTTGCGCTCGACACGGTCTTCGAGCCCAGCCTCACGCAACAGCTCGCCGGCCGCCTCCTCGTAGGTGGGCGTCAACTCGATGCTCACCGCCCGGGAGGCCCCCGCCTTCAGCAGCTCGATCTGGATGGCGCCGATGCCGCCACCGACCTCGAGCAGCGTCCGGCCCTCGACCCCTCGCGCTTTCAAGAGCTCGACGATGCGTCGGGAAGTGGCGTCCAGGCCCTTGCGCCGGTAGCGCTTCGCCTCCACGCGCGCGTTCCTCTGGCTGAAAATCTGTCGGTAGCCCTTCGGGGTGCAGCAGTCGCTCACGACCGCATTATGTCTCTCGGGTGACCGTAACCAGCGGAGGTACGTCCGGGTGCAACCGCCGATGAAGAAAAGCCCAGCGCGAAAAGGCGTGACGCGGATTCTCATCCTCTCGGTGCTCGTCTTCGCCGGAGCGTTCGGGACCCACGAGGCGATGCACCTGGTCGTCATCTACGCCGTTGGCGGCCACGGGTCGCTGGTGGTCCGGCCGTGGCGCCTGGGCCTGGTCGATTTCAGGATCTACGCCCTGCACGCGCAGCCCGATGAGCCGCTTGGGCTGCTCCGGCAGACGCTGGTCAACTTCCTGGGGCCGGCGCTCGCGGCCGTTCCCCTGGTGGCGCTGCTGGCCGCCGTCAGAGAGCCGGTGGCTCGCGCGGCGCTGGCCGCCAACGTCGCCATCCTGGCGTTCTACTCCCTCATCGAGACGGCTGATCTCCTGCTGGAGCGGCGAATCGATGTCGACCTGTCCATCCTGACGACGCCTGAGTTCAACTACGGCGTCCCGGCTTTGATCATCGTCCTGGCCGCCCTCATCGCCCGTCGGGCCCAGCTCACCGGCCTCGCGGACTGACCGCCCGGTCGATCACCGACGTGCACGTGGCGACGGGATGGAGCCCGGGCGCCGTCGCGCCGCCACAGGCCCACGCCCGGCCCTCGAACACCGCCAGCTGGAACCCGTGGCGCGGCGCCATCATTGCCTCCCCGCTCGTCCAGCCGCCCGTCTGGGAGTAGTAGGTGAGCTGATCGACCATCACCGCCTCACCGGCGTCCTCACCGCCCATCATCACGACCTCTCCGGTGGCGAATGTCGTCGCGCCTCCGCCGCTCGTCGCCCGCGGCAGGCTGGCGATGGTCGACCAGGCCCCCTGGTCGGGATTGAAGCAGTCGACGCGAGCAGTGTTCGGAGACCGGCCGCCGGCGACGCAAATGGCCGCTCCGATCACGAAACCGGACACGTGGTTTCGCGGCGCGGGCAGCGGCGGCAGCACCGTCCAGGCGTTCGCGGCCGGGTCGTACGACTCGATGGCCGGCACGTTGCCGCGACTGGTGTTGCCGCCGACTGCGTAGAGGCGCCCATGGGCCGCGATCAGCGCGTGCCCGCCGCGCGCGAAGTGCATCGGGGCGAGCTCCATCCACGCGCTGCCGTCCAGGCGGAACAGGCGCGCGCTGTCGCGACCGAAAGTGTGCCCTCCCGCCAGGTAGACCTTCCCGTCGAGGGTGGCGGCGGACGGATGGTCGACCGGGAGCGGAAGCCGGGGGCCCGCCCGCCAGCCGGCGCCATCGAAGATGAACACGGAGTCGAGGCTCCGGCCGGCGGCGTCGAAGCCGCCGAGCACATACAGCCGGCCGCCGGCTGACGCCGCGGCGGTCTCCTCGACCGGCGCCGGAAGCGATAACTCGAGGCGCTGGGCCGGCGCCGGCGTGGGGCTCGGCCGCGGGGCCGGACTTGTCGCCACCGCCGATGGGCTGGGAGTCGTTGGCGCCGATGCGGAGGTCTGGCCGCACGAAACGGCGGTCAGCGGCAGCCAGATCGCGGCCGCCACCAGACCGCGGTTTCGTCTTCCCACACGCGAAGTCAACCAGCAAACGCGCCGGGGCCGTCATTCGCCCGTAAGCTCCGTCCGTGAGCGCCGCCACCCGCGTCTACATCGAACGCGGCGCCAAGCGCGTGTTCGCGAGCGCCGTCGAGTGGCCTGGATGGTGCCGTGCGGGCAGGGACGAGAAGGCTGCGCTCGATGCCCTCGCGGCCTGCGCCGCGCGCTACACACCGGTGGCCGAGATCGCGGGCCTCGAGTTTCCCGCCGACGCCGGCGGCGACTTCGACGTGGTCGAGCGCATGCCCGGCAACGCCACCACCGATTTCGGCGCGCCGGGGATCATCGCCAAGGACGAATCGCGGCCGCTGCCGGCGGCGGAGGCCGAGCGCACGCGCGCACTCGTGGCGGCGTGCTGGGCGGCTCTCGACCGCGTCGTCGCCAAGGCGCCCGCGGAGCTGCGAAAGGGTCCGCGGGGCGGCGGTCGCGACCGCGACCGGATATTCGAGCACGTGCTCGGTGCCGAGTCGGAGTACGCGAAGGGGATCGGCCTCAAGCTCCGGCCACCGGATTTCAAGGATGCGGCCGCGGTCGCGGCCTTCCGCCAAGCGCTCCTCGACCGCCTGCGCACGCCGGCCGGGGACGCCCGGTGGCCCGCCCGATACGCCGCCCGCCGCATCGCGTGGCACGCCCTCGACCACGCCTGGGAGATCGAGGACCGCACCGAGCGATAGCCGCCGCGGGTTGACTTTTCCGCTCCGGGCGCGCAGGTTGTTGGGGCTGCCTATAGGCGGCAGCAAAGGGGGTTTGCCATGCACCCAGGTACCCATGTGTCGCTGCGCCGGCTTGGGTTGACCATAGGAGCAGGCCTCGCACTCGCGGTCGGCTTGACGCCCGTGTTCGCCAGTGTCTCGGTCACGCCTCCCGTGCAGGTCTTGGACCACCCGTTGGCCGTGGCCGGCAACCCGACTTGCACGGCCTTAGTCGCGCAGGAGCTGAGCGCGCTGCCGACGGCGAGGAACTATCTGAACGCCGAGGTCGAGCCATGGATCGCGGCTACGGGCGATGGCCGTTACATCGGCGCCTTCCAGCAGGACCGGTGGAGCGACGGCGGCGCCAACGGCTTGACCGTGGCCCTTTTCGACGGCACGAGCTGGAAGCTCGCCGCGTCTCAGCCCAAGTTCAGCATCTGTGCGGGCGCGGCCCAGGGCACGCCTGGCCATCGCCAGCGGGCGACCGATCCCTGGATCACGGTTACACCCGACGGCACCGCCTACGTCATCAGCGACTCCTTCGACGCCACGGGCCCCGGCTTCGGAGGGCCCAGCACGATCTTGATCAGCCGCTCGACGGATGGCGGCGACCATTGGGGCGACCCGGTATCGGTCGAGCTCGACTCGGGCGCCGGCGTCCTGAACGACAAGGAATCGATCACCGCGGACCCGACGAACGCCAACAACGTTTACGCGGTCTGGGACAAGCTCATTAACCCGAGCCTGACCGCGAGCTTCGACGCCTTCAACCACACGTTCGCCTTCAAAGGCCCGGCCATGTTTGCGCGCACCACCGACGGCGGGAAGACCTGGTCGCAAGGTCGCGAGATCTTCGACCCGGGCGAGTTCAACCAGACGATCGGCAACCAGATCCTCGTCGAGCCGGACGGGGTCCTGGTCGACGTGTTCGACCTCATCAACAACGAGCACGGCCCCCGCGGTCACAACGCGACCACGACCTTCCAGGTCGCGGTCATTACCTCGCACGATCAGGGCAACACCTGGTCGGCGCCGACCATCGTGGCGAGCATCGTCGACACCCCGATCAACACTCTTGACGGGCACGCCATCCGGACGGGCGACATCCTGCCCGAGGCGGCGGTGAATCCGACGAACGGCAAGCTGTACGTGGCCTGGCAGACCGATGCCAAGGTCGACGTCTCCCAGTCCGCCGATGACGGCGCAATGTGGAGCCCGGCGGTCACGATCAGCCGCTCCGCGCCTGCGCAGGCCTTCACGCCTTCGATCGGCGTCGCGGCGGACGGCACCGTCGGAGTCAGCTACTACGACCTCCGCCACGCCACGAGCGCCCACCCCGGTAACACCGATACCTGGTTCGACACCTGCTCATCCGCGTGCACCAGCGCCGCCGCCTGGTCCGAGGCCCAGCTGGACACCAGCGGCGGCTTCGACATGAAGGCGGCCCCACTGACCGGCAGCGGCTTCTTCGTCGGTGACTACGAGTCGATTGCACCCAGCGGAGCGGCCGGTTTCCGGCCCCTATGGGTGATGGCTCGGCCGGGCACGTCCGCCGACCCGACGAACCCCTTCTCCAGCACTGTCAACAGCTGAGGGGTTGAATCCCACCCCGGGCCCCGCGATCGCGGGGCCCGGGTATCTTGGGCCGGTGATGGAAGACAAAGCGGGCGTCCTGGTGGTCATGGCGCACCCGGACGACGAATCGATGGGTTGCGGCGGCCTCGTCCTCCGGCATACGCGCAACGGCGTGCCGGTCCGCCTGATCTGCGCCACTCAGGGTGAGGCGGGCTGGATGGGCAAGCCGCTCGGCGCCAGGCAGGAGGATCTGGCCGAGATCCGCTCGGCCGAGCTCGAGGAGGCGGCCGCGGCTCTCGCGCTGAGCGGCGTGGAACTCTGGGACTATCCCGACGGCAGCGTCGCCAAATGCGACCAGCAGGAGATCACCGAGCGCATCTGGGAGGAGATCTCGAGGCTGCACCCGAAGGCCGTGGTCGGTTGGGGACCCGACGGTGTGTACGGCCATCCCGACCACATCGCCATGGGCGCCTGCACCGACGCCGCCGTCGCCGCCATGGCCGAAGGCGATCGTCCCGCGCTCTATCACCTGGCGGTCGACCCGCAGCTGGTCGAGTTCTACCGCGACGCGCTCCGCCTCGCCAGAGACAAGGACCGCGAGCTGCCGCTGGTCGTCGCCGACCACGTCGATGTCGTGGTCGAGCTGGATGCAGACGAGGTGATGATGAAGCTCCGTGCCATCGACTGCCACCGGAGCCAGCTCGAGGACTGGCGGGTCGCCATCCGCGAGCGGGTGGACCTGATGCAGAGGGGGTACGGCCACGAGCCATACGTCGCGGTTTCCTCCCGTGCCGCGGGCCTGACGCCGTCCGGCCTGCTGGGCGAGTTCGTATGAACGCCGGGCGCGCGATCGTGCGCGCGATCGAAGTTGAGAAAGCGCGCGACGTGGCGATGGGCGTACCTCCTCGATCGGCGGGGAGGATGGCCCCGGCGGCCTAGCGGGCGCGGCCGGGTGGGGGAAATCTCGCCGGTGGTCGAGGTCGAAGGCCTGGTCAAGCGCTACCGCAAGTCCAAGGTCAACGCCGTCGACGGCATCAGCCTGAGGGTCGAGGCGGGCGAGTTCTTCGCACTCCTCGGGCCCAACGGCGCGGGCAAGACGACGACCATCTCGATCCTCACGACCACGCTCGCCCCGACATCGGGCCGCGTGCGCATCGCCGGCCACGACCTGCGCTCCGAGGCCTCGGCGGTGCGTCGTCAGGTCGGCATCATCTTCCAGAACCCAAGCCTGGACATGAACCTGTCAGGTGAGGAGAACGTGCGCCTCCACGCCATCCTCTACGGCCTGTATCCGTACCGGCCGGCGTTTCGTCTCATGCCTGCCGGCTACCGCCACCAGGTGCACGACCTGGCCGCCGTGCTGGGCATGGGGCCGGAGATCTTCCAGCCGGCCAAGAAGCTCTCGGGCGGCATGCAGCGCAAGCTGGAGATCATCCGCGGCCTCATGCACCGGCCGCAGGTCCTGTTCCTGGACGAGCCGACCCGCGGCCTCGACGTCGCCAGCCGGCGCAGCCTGTGGGCCTACCTGCGCGAGGTGCGCGAGCGGCACAAGGTGACCATCGTGCTGACCACGCACTACCTGGAGGAGGCCGAGCAGGCCGATCGCCTGTGCATCCTGAACCACGGCCGCATCGTCGCGATGGGCGCCCCCAGCGACGTCAAATCACAGCCGCTCGAGGAGTACCTGGAGATCGACGCGGCCGACCGCGCCCAGCTGCGCCGGGAGCTGCATCAGCACCAGCTGGAGTTCGCCGAAGACGGCGCCTTCACCGTCCGCCTCAGGGGCCGTTCCGCGCATGAGGTGATCCGCGAGCTGGAAACGCCGCTCACCCGGCTGCGCACCCGCCAGCCCTCGCTCGAGGACGCGTACCTGAGGATCCTCGCGGAGGAGACCGATGAGTGAGCTGAGCGCCATCGCAGCCATCGCGATGCGCGACCTCTTCAAGTTCCTGCGCGACCGCAGCCGGCTGGTGGGGACATTCGTGCTGCCGTTCGTGCTCATGTCCCTGATGGGCGGCACGCTCCAGCTCAACCTGGGCAAGGCGGCCGGCTTCAACTTCATTGGCTTCACGTTCACCGGCGTGCTCGGCATGACGATCTTCCAATCGTCGGCGCAGGGCATCGCGTCGCTGCTCGAGGACCGCCAGAACGATTTCGCCCAGGAAATCTTCGTCTCGCCGGTGTCGCGCTACTCGATCGTGTTCGGCAAGATCATCGGCGAGTCGATGGTGGCCCTGGCGCAGGCGGCCCCTCTGGTCGTCTTCGCGCTGGTGTTGCGGGTGCCGCTCACACCCGCGCAGATCCTGCTGATGGTGCCGGTGGCGTTGATCTCGTGCCTGGTCGGGGGTTCGTTCGGCCTGGTCTCGATGGCCATGATCAACGACCAGCGGGCCGCCAACCAGACCTTCACCTTCCTGCTCCTGCCGCAGTTCTTCCTGGCGGGCGTGTTCAACCCCATCGCCGTGCTCCCCTGGTACCTGGAGGTCCTGTCACGCATCTCGCCGATGCGCTACGTCGTGGACCTCTTTCGCGACGTCGTCTACACCGGCCGTCCCGAGTACCACCGCGTGGTGCTGCTGGACCCGCTGACCAACTTCACCGTCATGGCGGTCATGTTCGGCGTGTTCATCGTGCTCGGCACGGCGTTGTTCGTCAGACGCGAGACCAACCGCTGACTCCCGCTCCCCCGCGGGCAGGGCAAGCGCAGGCGACGATCGGTTGCCTGGCAAACGTAGACCGAATTCAGCGCGCTGTCCTTGGAACGCGGCCAGCCTGAAGTAACCTATGGGATCTGATTTCCGGTCGTCCGGAATCACAAATTCCAAGCGGGGGTGACGCACATTCATGGAGGTTCAGGAGGCCGTGGCAGAGGGCACGCCTGTTGCAGCTGCTGAGGAGAATGGCGAGGCGAGGCGCGACGGGCTGCGCAAGTTCACGATGGGCCCGAACGACAGCCTCGAAGGCAAGCTGACCTACGACGGGCACGTGCACGTCGACGGCCGGGCCGAGGGCGAGTTCCGCGTGACGGGCAACGTCGAGGTGGGCTCGGGCGCGACGGTCAAGGCCTTGATCGAGGCTTCGAACGTGACCGTGAAGGGAATCGTCGAAGGCACCCTTACCGCGCGCGACAAGCTGACACTCGCCAAAAACGCCAAGCTCAGCGGCGACATCGTCGTGCGCAGGCTGCAGATCGAGGACGGCGCCAGCCTCAACGGCCACGTCCGAATGGGAGACAGTGAGCAGCCGGCGTCCGGCGGCTAGGGCGCCGATCTCGCCCAGGGCGGACGAACCGGCGAGGTCGTCGCCGCCCGATAGCTCCCGTAACACCGTCGTGCTGGGTCCTCGCGACAAGCTGGTCGGCCGGCTGCACATCGAGGGGGACCTTCACCTGGGCGGGACGGTGGACGGCGAGGTGACGGCGACCGGGGACGTCGAGATCGCCCACGCGGCGAGCGTGAAGGCGTCGGTGGCCGGTGGCGACGTGAGCATCAGGGGTCACGTCAGCGGCCCGGTGACCGCCCGCAAGCGGCTGATGGTGGCCGGCTCGGGCTCGCTGATAGGTGACATCCGCGTGGCGCGCCTGGTCATCCAGGAGGGCGCGACGTTCAGCGGCAACGTGTCGATGGGCCCGCACTTGGAGGCTGCGCCGCAACCGCTCGAGCTGGTCCAGGCGGTCGAGCCGCCGATCCCGGTGGCGGAGCCGGCGGCGGCACCTGAGGCCGATGGCCACGCCAAGCCCTCAGCCGAGAAGGGCAAAGCCAAGCCCAAGCGTCGCTAGCGCTTCGCGGCCTTGCCTGCCGCCGCCTTTCTGGCCGCCGGCACCTTGGCCGGCAGCTTGCGCGTCAGCTCGAGCGAGCGCTTGATCCACGCGGTCGCGGCCTCCGGCTTGCTGCGCCAGGTGCCGGGAACGGTGACGTAGCCCCTCATCGCGTGCCCGGCCATCGGCTCGAAGTCCCGGCCGCCCTGTTTTCTGACCTGCGCGCTCTCGTCGTCGGGGAGGCGTACGAACAGGTCCTCGCCGAAAAGGCCGGCGAACATGTTGCCGTTGACGAACGCGGCCATGTTGCCGAACATCGGCCGCAGCGTCACCGCCGGTTCGCCGGGGACGAGCCGGCTGAAGGCGGCCTTGGCCGGCTCGCTCGGCTTGGGCATGGAGCCACCCGTCATGCGGCTCACAGCTCGTCGACCTGGCTTACGGGTACGCCACCACGCAGCCCCCCGCACCGCTGTTGAAGGCGTTGCTCCACAGCGACTGCACGGCGTAGGCATTGCCGCCGAGGCTGACGTTCTGCGCGGCGCCCTGCCCGGAGCTGATCCACGCGCACTTGTCGCCGTTCTCGGCGCCGGAACCGTCGAGCCATCCGGTGTTGGGGAACGGGTCGGTGACGGTCTCGGCGAACTCGTGGCCGCCGACGATCGAGAAGCCGTCGAAATAGCCGTTGCCGAAGGCGTTGTTGTTCGCGTTGACGAAGTTCATGCCGCAGGCGGCGCCCGCGTCCGGCTGGTACGGCATGTTGGCGAAGGACACCGGACCGGAAGCCGAGCTCGTTGAGCTGTGGTAGGCGCAGTAGGTGGTCTTGAAGCCGCTGGTCGAGTGGCCGGTCGGGGTGAAGATCATGTAGTCGGCGTTGGCGTTGTAGCCGAAGTGGGCGGCCGCGGCCACCGCTTCGGCGGCGATGGCGCTGCTCGAGATTTTGGTGGGCACCAGGCTTTTGTCGTTCCAGACGCCGGCGAGCTCCCCGGCCGGGTTGGTCACGAAGGTGGTGCCGGAGGGGCATGTGGTGGTGCCGGAGGCCACACCCTCGCAGTACTGGGTGGTCGAGTTGGCCCAGGGGCTGCCTCCCACGTTGCCGAAGAAGCCCTGGACGTAGGTCTGCGCCTGGGCGCTGGTGTAGCCGCCGGTCGAGAAGCCTGCCGTCCACTGCGGGCCCCAGTAGTCGATGAAAACGACCGGTGTCCTCTCGATGGATCCGCCATGCGAGGCGAGCAGGGTCCCACCGCCGCCTTTGTGATGGGCGCCGTGGGCGCCGTTGATCTTGGCCTGGTGGATGGCGTTACCGGCTGCGGACGAAGTTCCAGCCGTAGCCACCAGCAAAGCTGAGGTGGCAAGCACGGCCAGGCCGATGTGCAGTGTGCGACGCATGAGGCTTTTCCTCCCGGGGGGTTCGGGGGTCGCTGGTCGTATTTAAGACCCTGGGGGGCGGTTTGGAGCCAAAGAGTTGTGAAGAAAAACGTGAGGTAGGGGAGTGTTCGCCCGGGCCGGCGACTTTACTATGCCGGGGGGATGACTGAGCAGGATCCCGGCCCAAACCGAGCCGAAGCCCCGGTCGATCCAGTGTTCACCCACCCGGCGTCGCCTTTTATCAAGACCGAGGCCCCCGCGCCCGTTGCGTTCGTGTCGCCGCCGGCCCCGGCCGTGGCGTCGACCTGGGTCGCCTACCGCGGCCAGATCGAGTTCGGCCTGGCGGTGCTGGCGTATTTGATGGTGCTGGTTGGATCAGTGACGGTGGTGCAGGCCAACTCGGAGGCGGGGTGGCGGTACTACGCGGCGGCCCTGCCTCTGCTGCCGGCGGGGCTCGTGATCTGGCTGTTCGTGCGGGCCCTTGGGCGGCTGAACGAGCTGCAGAGGCGGATCCAGATGCAGGCGTTCGGCTTCGCCCTGGGGGCGACGGCGCTGGTGACGTTCGGCTACGGGTTCCTGGAGGGTGCCGGCCTGCCGGACCTGAACTGGACCTATGTCCTGCCCCTGATGACGGTCCTGTGGGGAGCGGGGACGGCGATCTTCGCGTGGCGGTATCGTCAGGGGAGGCCCTGAGGTCCGCCTGCCTTCAGGTTCGATGGTCCAGGGTATGATCTTCCCTCTGGTCCCGCGGGAGTAGCTCACTTGGTAGAGCGCGACCTTGCCAAGGTCGAGGTAGCGGGTTCGAAGCCCGTCTCCCGCTCCACACGTCCTTGTTCGAACTCTGGTAAAACAAAAAGCGCGCCGAACGGTTCGCGATACGCCACCTCGCTGATCTCCCCGTTTCGCACAGTCAGGCGCTCAAACACAGCTGAGTTGTAGAGCTTGCGAGTGCGGCCGCTGGCCGACCGGTACGCGTGGCCGCAATTGGCGGCGAACTTGAAGGCGATGGTGAGCACCTCCTGCCACTCGGCCAGTGTTGCTTCGACGGTCTTGAGCCGCTCATCCACTTCCCGAACGTCGCTGCCTGCTCCAGAAGGCGCCGAGCGATACTCCGCGGCCACCACACCAGACGGCGAGACGATGCTGATCGAGTCCGTTCCAAGGCGGTGCCGAACCTGAACCACGGTTCCGACC
>SCQL01000007.1 GCA_004299235.1 bacterium | reverse complement strand
TGCTCGACGACGATGGCCTCGACGATGTAGCGATCGCGATTGGACATGACCACCTCCGGATTTGGTGGTGTCCACTATGTCTTGCGACATCTGTCCACTATGTGCTGAAACCACACACCTCCCGCTCCGCCATTTTTTGTTCAAAAGAGGGCCGCTCCTGACCTGCGATCCTATCCGCCTTCACCACGGCCGGCTCCTCGTGCGAGCCAAAGAGCGAACAGGGGGTTCGCGACCTGCCAGCCGCCTGGGCCCAGCTCCACTTTCTCGGCCGACTCCAACGCCTTCAGTGCCCGATGGGAACTGGAATCGGCACGCAGGTGCGCGCGGTCCAGGAAGTCTCGTGACGTGACCGAGCGCGTCGGCTCCATGGCGAGGGCGCGAATCAGGTGACGCTGGTTGGAGGCCAAGTCTTGGTACATGACCTCGAAGTACTGCCGTTCCCTCTTGAGCACGATCGAGACCGCATGCTCGGCGGCCGCCTCGTCTATTGCCTTGGTCCCGGCCTCGAACGCCTCGAAGGCGAGACGCTGCACGTATGCCGGCACCCCGCGGGCACGCAAAAAGAGAAGTCGCGCGGCCCCCTCAGACATCCTTCTGCCTTCCGCCTCAGCACGGGAGCGGAGGAAGGCGATCATGTCCGCCTCGGGCACCAGCTCCAGCGTCATCAATTCGCCGACGCCGAGCAGCGGCGCGCCAGGCCCATTGTGCAGTTCGTGCATCACGTGGCGGCGGGAGCCGGATAGGACAAGACTGACCCCGCGCAACTCCAGGTCGGTCAAGCTCTTGAAGAGTCCGGGCAGCGCCGGATCGATTTCGGCCACCTTTTGGAACTCGTCAATAACGAGGCTGACCGGATGCTTGTCCGAGCCGGCCTCCCTCAGGAGGCCCATCAAGCGCCGGATCTCGCTCGTCCAGTCGCTCTGCGGCTTGAAGGGCGCCAGGCTGACCCTGTAGCCGTCCTTCTCCAGCGAGACAGTCGCGCCCGGCACCGCGGCCAGAATGCGGAGGATCTGCTCCATGCCTCCTCGGATCCAGCCCAGCGGTCCCCGGACGACGGCGGTCGCCAACTCCTGAGCCACGTCCTGCCGGGTCTGGCACCAGAAGAGGTTGGCCAGGCCGGTGCGCCCGCCTCGCCTGCGCACCGCAGCCTGCGCGTTGAGGATCAGCGAGGTCTTCCCGAATCGGCGCGGCGAGATCAGGATGACGTTCTGGCCAGTCACCATCCGCGAGGTCAGGGTTTTCAACTCCTCGGCACGGTCGGTGAAGGCGTCTCCGATCACGGGATCTGAAAACTCGAACGGGTTTGGCATCGCGCAATCAGCGTACCGCACATTGCGGTACGCATCAAGCGGTCAGTGATTATCCAGGCACGACGGAAACGGTCCGACCGTCAGACATCGTGGACGCCCCAAGACGCTCGATCGATCCGGCTTCTCCTCGTCCGCTCGGCGATTCCAAACCGCATGCGCCGCGATGCCGATTTTCCGTGCGCTAGCCGCCCGCTCTTGCCTTACGTGTGGGCTGGAACCTGCGCTTCCAGGAGTTCCTTCGCCGTGTCGAGCTGAGCCTGGAATTGCTTCTTCGCGATCCGGCCGAGGATCGGCTCGCCGATTTTGAAGAACCCGCCTGGCTCGCCTTCGAAGATTCCCATCACCTTGGTCCCGCCACCTTCGGCTTCGAAGGTGTTGGTCACTATGAGCGGGAATGGTTTCTCGGCCTTGGTCGCGTGTCGCTTGTTGAGCTCGTGCTCGGTAACCTCAAACGTCCCCTCGATCCTCCGGCCCAGGAATCGGGCCTTGGACTGCACTCTGCTTCCGACCCTGATTGGAGTTTCGGAGGGAGTCGCCTCCTCGACGATCGAGTTCCACTCGGGCAGCTTGCTGTAATCAACCATGTACTTGAACACCTCTGCCAGAGGTCGATCGATATGCACGGAGACTTCGAATTTCACCATCCGGATTCAACCTCCCTGCTGCCTTGAACCTACCCCGGGCGGGCTAGCGCATCTCTCGTCATACGCTCCTTGGCTGGGCATTTCAAGCGGGCGGCGCGACCTCGTGCAACCCCCAGGAGTTCACCGGGATCGATGGCCTCACCGTTGTTCGGGTGCCGCACCCCGACCATCCGTAGGAACCACACCACGGCCTGACCCTCAACCGGCGCCGTGCGCGGCTTTCACATCGATTCCGGCCGGGCCTAATGTCCTATGGACGCTGCCCACCCCGTGTGCTAAACCCGATGAGTTCCGAGGGGCCTTCAGTAGGAGGTGGGGGTTATGCATCTACTTGGTCGCAAGCTGCCCAGCATCCTGAGCGCCGGTGCTGTGGCGGCATTGTTCACGGCGTCGGGGGTCGTCAATGCCGCGGCGGCCTTCCCCGACACCACCTGCGCCAGCGGGACCGTCGCGGCCGGCACGTATCACTCGCTCACGATCACCGGTTTCTGCAAGGTCGATGGTGGGAACGTGATGGTGCAGCGCAACGTGACCATCGCGCCAGGGGGAGCGTTGCTGGCAGCCTTCTCCGGCTCCGACCTGACGATCGGGCGCGACATGTTGATCCAGACCGGGGGCAAGCTCGGGCTGGGCTGCGAGCCGGTGGAGTTCCCGTGCTTCAACAATTCCGCCGGGCATACCAACCACAGCATCGGCCGCAACCTGGTGGCTGAGAACGCGACATTGGTCGTCGTGCACCGCAGCCACATCGTGGGCGAGGTCGCAGAGACCGGCGGGGGCGGAGGTCTCACCTGCGCTCCTCTCTTCACGAATGGCCCTCCGCCTTTCACCGACTACACGGACAACATGATTGGGGGAGACGTCACGGTCGCCCGCTTGCACACCTGCTGGGACGGGTTCCTCCGCAACAAGGTCGGGGGCACCGTCAACTGGAACGACAACCACACGGTGATGGCCGACGGCAACCTGATGAGCACCAACACGATCCATCACAACCTCAACTGCTTCGAAAACTCGCCCAAGCCGCACCTGAGCGACTTCACGCCCGTGAAGAACACGGTGTTCGGCACCGCCAGGGGCCAGTGCACCGCGCTGTCGGTTCCACCCGCGCTCTAGGTTCTGACCAAGAGAGGGCCCAACCGGGCCCTCTCCCGATATCCGGAGGAGGTGAGATGAGGTTAGACGGCATCGACTTTGGCGCCATCTGGCAGGAGCGGTATGGCGACCTCGCGGTCGGCCATGCCCATTTCTGGGACCGAGCGCTGTCGAGGCGGCAGTTCATCGGCGCGGCCTCGGCGGCGACGGGCGCAGCCCTGACCTCAGGGCTCTGGTCGCCACTGGCGGTATTGGCGGACGACGACGGTCTTGTCATGCCCCGGCCGGTGGGCCAGAACTTCCAACCGCTGGGGCGCGGAACCGAAATCTTCCACTTCGCTCTCCCGGGGACAGGCGATCCGTCGACCATCGGAGACTTCAAAGGCACGGTGGGGATCGTCGACATCGAAGGCAACGGCAGCGACTCGGCCGGCAATGCGCTCACGTTCGGGGCCGACATGCGCTTCATGAGAGGCAGCTACATCGGGGTCGACGGGGAGCGTCACCGGGGTGCCTTCGCCTTCATCTGACTGGACGTCTTCAAGAGCCGGTCTGGCTCCACGACTCAGATCCACGACTTCGATCCAGGCAACGTGCCGGGCGGCCTTTTCTGGACGATCCGGATTCCAAGCCACGCGGTCAGAGCGGACCCTGACGCGGGCAAGGCCTCCCTGCGAGTCCACAACCTGGCGACCCGTGACTTCAGGGACGTCGTCAACGCGCTGCAGCACGGTTCATCCGTGCCGGGCACCGTTTCGTTCGACGTCGAGTGGACGGGGGCCGTTGGCAGGGGAACTACGACAGGTTCGAACTTCCGCTTCCGCTTCGTCAAGACCACCGCTCACATCAAGTGGTCGGGCAGCTCGTCGACAGGCAACTTTCACTCCAGCTCCATGAACCAGAACGTCAAGTTCGCGGAGCTCGGGCACGACCGCAACGGCGCGTTCCTCAACGACGCCGGCGAGGAGGACTGAGGGGCCCCAGACGCCGAGGTTGCCGGCAGCGCTCTCAGCCGGCAGCCTCGGGCCAACGACCTCAAGTGCACGCCGGCTGCAACCAAGAGCCCGCCTGCCGCATCGAATAGGCAGGAACATGTCCAGTGCAGTGTTGGAACAGCGGCCCCAGATCCTGGCCCGCGCCGTGCAGGGCGACGCCGGCTCCTTCTCCTTCCTCATCGCCCCGTTGCTGGATCCCGCCTACCGGCTGGCGGCGGTGATGCTGGGCGATCGGCCGGCGGCCGAGGACGCCGTCCAGGAGGCCTCGATCAAGGCCTGGCGCAAGCTGCGCCAGCTCAAGGGGGATGGCGGCTCCCTGCGCGCCTGGTTCCTTTCCATCGTCGCCAACGAGTGCCGGATGGCTCGCCGCCAGCGCTGGTGGTCGGTGCTCAGGGTGGCCGAGATCACGGCGGCACGTTCGGCCGGCGACTGGGGTGATGACACGCCGTCCGACCTGAAGCGCGCGGTCCTCCGGCTGAGCCCGGACGATCGCCTCCCGCTGGTGCTGCACTTCTACTTAGACCTGCCACTCGAAGAGGTGGCGCGGACGCTCGGCCTTTCGCCCGCGGCCGCCAAATCGCGCATCTACCGCGCCGCCAAGAAACTGCGCTCCGGCCTGACGCTCGAGGAGGTGTTCTGAGATGAGCGACGGGAACTTCCGCCGCGAGCTCAACGACGCGTTCGACGCCATCAGCGGCTCGCCCAGCCCGGCGCTGCCCGACCGGGTCCGGTCGTCCCTGCTCGAAGGTGCGCCCGAGCGCAGGGGGCCGTTCTGGATCGCCGGCCTGGCGGCCGCCGTGATGGCGGCGGTGATCATCGGCATCCTGTTCGTGGCCAACCCGGGCAACCGCCCTGCCAACGTGGTGCCCGGAGGTACGAACCCGACCCCGAGCGCGAGCCCGTCGCCGACCGCCTCGACGTCGCCGGACACCAACCTGCCGCCGTTCGTGTGCGCGTCGTCCGCTCCCATCACGTCGCCGCAGGCGCCGGCGGTGGCGTTCATCGACGGCCTGCGCACCGGCACCCACACCGGCTACGACCGGCTGACGGTCGAGTTCAACAACGGGCAGCCCAGCAGCATCGAGCTGCGGCCCCAGTCGGGGACGACGTTCACCCGATCGCCTCGTGGCGATACGGTCACGCTCGCGGGCCGGAACGGCATCCTGGTGACCATCCACGGCGCCGACGCGCATACCGCATACACGGGAGCGACCGACATCACGACGAGCTACCCCAGTTTGGTCGAGGTTCGCGTGGTGCAGGATTTCGAGGGCGTGGTCCAGTTGGGTTTGGGGATCTCCGGACCGGCGTGCTACCGCGCCTTCATCCTCACCAGCCCCACCCGCCTGGTGATCGATATCCAGGCGGGCTAGTCAGCGCCGATCAACGCTTGCGAAGCAACGAGAGGCCGTAGCCGGCGGCGACCTGGTCGTATCCCGCCGCCTCGACCGCCGCCACCTGGGCTTGAAAGGCAGGCAGGTCGTAACCGGACCCCTCGTAGTCGAGGACCACCCACCCGGCATCCTGCACGCCCTCGTACCCATAGTCGTAGATGTACCGGCGCTCGGAGAGATGGCTGGGGAAGCCGTTCTCGGCGGAGACGCGAGCTCCCGGCGGGATCCGGGCGAGCGCCGGCAGGAAGGCGGCGTAGCGCGTCTCGGGCTGGAACTGGCCGGGGTTGAACTTGCGAGAAAACGGCAAGTCGCCGTACGCCCAGCTGAAGAAGAAAGAGCTCACCATCACCGCCGCCATGGCCCGCTTGCGCGCCAGCTCACGGAGGCGTGCAAGCGCCAGGATCGAGGTCCCAAGGACCAGGGGGATGAGAGGGGCCGAGTACTGAGAGGTGAAGGAGTATTGCGGCTCGTAGCTGGATAAAAGCAGGTAGCCCAGGGTCGGCAGCAACACGACCGACGCCCAGCCCGCGAGCGCGCTGAGCCCGAGCACCGGGCCGAAGAGGCCGGTGACGAAGTAAACCTTCTTGGGCTGCAGGAGGACGCGCGCGATGCGCGCCGGATCGCTCACCAGCGTGCGGAGGATCCCGAGCGGGCTGCCACCCACCTGCCCGTAGCGGCCGGCAATGTAGGGGTAGGGCCGGCCGCCGCCGAAGTATGGGATCGCCGCCTGGATGATGGCGGCGAAGGCGAGCAGACTCCCCGCCAGCACTCCAAGCCCGAGCTTCCAGTCGCGCTTACTGAGCAGGACGTAGGCGCCGAAGCCGGTGCCGACCAGGGGCATCTCCTCCTTGATCAGGAACGTCGAGGCAAGGCTGAGCAGGAACCAGCCGATCCGGCCGCGCTCGAGAAAGTAGAGGGCGAAGCCCAGGGGCGCCACGGCCAGCGCCACCTCGTGGAAGTCGTAGGTGCTGATGAAGGCGAGTGGCAGGAACAGGAAGTAGGCCGCCACCCAGGCAAGCCGGTACCCGGCCGGCAACTTGAGTTGGGCAAGCAGGTACACCGGCCAGGCGCCCAGGGCGAGCGCAGCGGTCTGGATGACCAGCAGCGTCTCGGGGTGCGGATACGCGTAGTAGAAGGGCACCAGAAGCCAGAAGGCGGGCGAGAAGTGGTCGCCGAGCAGGGAGTGGGGGACGGGCAGCGCCTGGCTCATGGTCGATTCCAAGGGCCGGCCCTGGGTGGTGTTCCAAAAGACTTGATCGAAGAGGCCGAGGTCGAAGCCGAACGAATGGTAGGTGCGGTGGCGGAGCACGGCGAGCGTCGAGTAGAGGAGGAAGTAGGCGGCGGCCACACCGAACGCGGTCAAGCCCTCGCGGCGCAAGAGGACCGCGCGAGCGCGCCCCAACACTGATCGCCAATCATGGCCGTTGCGCGACCAAAAGCGCGAAGGAGCTACAGAAACGAGCCGGGACGCACCTCGCGTTCCGGCCGGCAGGCGGCCGGCCTCAGTCCGGGAGCGGCGCGCGCAGGTGCTTGGCCGGGTCGACGCCCTCGAGCGTCAGGTCGTGCTCGAGCATCTCGTGGACCAATTCGTCAAAGGTGGTCTTCGGCTTCCAACCCAGCTTCGCGGCCGCCTTGGAGGAGTCGCCGCGAAGCTCGTGCACGTCGGCGGGCCGCAGGTAAGCCTCGTCCACGACGACGTACTTCTTCCAATCCAGACCGGCCATCCCAAAGGCCGCTTCGACAAAGTCGCGAACTGACCGCATCATGCCGGTGGCGATGACGTAGTCGTCCGGCTCGTCCTGCTGCAGCATGAGCCACATCGCCTCGACGTAGTCCCGCGCGTGGCCCCAGTCGCGCTTGGAGTCCAGGTTGCCCAGGCGAAGCTTGTCGGTCTTACCGGCCAGGATCTGAGCGATGCCGCGCGTCACCTTGCGCGTGACAAAGTTTTCGCCGCGGCGAGGCGACTCGTGGTTGAACAGGATCCCGCTGCACGCAAACAGCTCGTGCGCCTCCCGATAGTTGACCGTCATCCAGTGGGCGTACAGCTTGGCGGCGGCATATGGGCTCCGCGGGTGGAATGGTGAGGTTTCGCTCTGGGGAGGAGGGGTGAGTCCGAACATCTCGGAGGTTGAGGCCTGGTAGAACCGCGTGGGCAGTCCCGCGGTCCGGATCGCGTCCAACAATCGGGTCGTGCCCAGGCCGTCAGCGTCGCCGGTGTATTCCGGCTGGTCGAAGGAGATCTGGACGTGGCTCTGCGCCGCCAGGTTGTAGATCTCGTCCGGCCGGATGGTCTTGACCAGCCGATTGAGGCCGCCCGAGTCGGTCATGTCGCCGTAGTGGAGGACGAATTTGGAACCTTCTGGATGGCTCGGATTGGCGTGCTGGAGGTGGTCGATGCGGCCGCGGTTCATGCTCGACGACCGGCGGACGACTCCATGGACCTCGTAGCCCTTGGCCAGCAGGAGCTCGGCGAGGTACGAGCCATCCTGGCCGGTGATGCCTGTGATGAGTGCGGTTTGCGCCATCTCAGTGGAAAGTCTAGGGTTTGGCCAGTTCGCCAGGAGACCGGAGCGAACCTCTGAGTCGCTGGAGTGTTTGCCGCAGCGTCTCCTTCAGGTCCGCACCGATCATGGCATTGGCTCCAACCGCGAACGCGGCCGTCGCGACGAGGTATGCGGCGACGAGGACCGGCAACGTGAATGTCCCAACGGCGCTCACCACCAGCCACGCGACTCCGTAGGTCACCGCTGCCAGGCCAAGTGCCTTGGCCACATGCCCATACCAGGCCCAGGGGCTGCTCTGCAGACATTCCCGACAGATCCTCGGGACCATGTAGCTGTACATGAACAGGTGGTAGAAGACCCAGGAGAAACCGGCGCCCGGCAATCCGAACACGAAGATCAGCAGCACAGTCACGGGCAGCACGACCAGGAGCGCGTACGTGTTCGTGCGGGCAGCGATCTGGGGCTTACCCACCGCGACCGAGAGCGTGTATGGAACGGTCAGCGTCCCATTCATCCATGAGCCTAGCGCGAGAAACGCGGTGGGCAGCAAGAGGCGCTGCGCCACGCCGGCGTTGAAGACATAGCCGTAAACCGGCAGCGCCGCAAAGCAGATGCCTGTGAAGAGCGGCAGCGTCCCGTAGCACACGAGGTCCTGCAGCTTGCGGTACTGCTGCAGGAGGCGAAGCCGGTCGCCCGCGGCGAACAGCTCCGAGAACGACGGGAACGCGGCCTGAGCCGAGGCCACTGTGACCAGCGCCGCCCGGTTCACCGTCGACCATACGAAGCTGTAGAAGCCGAACTCCGCGATCGGCAGCAGCTTGCTCACGATCACCTGCGCGGCTTGTGTGTGGACCAGCGAGAGGGTCGAGATCACCATCATGTGGCTCGTGAAGGCCAGGTTCCGGCGGATCACCGGCACCGAGAACATCGGGGTCAGTGCTCCTGAACCGAACAGCCGGGCGGCGGTGATCACGTAAGCGGCGATGGTCAGGAGCGCGTTGATGGAGATCCAGGCCGCGACCGCGTACGCCCGATCGCCGACTAGCAGGATGAGCAAGATGCCCGCCTGCTGCGTGAGGGCCGCGCCGACGTCGATGGCGTTGTTCAAGTGCATCATCTGCCGGCCCCGGATCAGGCTGGCGTAGAGGCTTCGCGGCAGCGCCACCAGCGACGTGGCGCTCATGACTCGCAGCAAGGTCGCGGCGGTCTGCGAATCGATCGTGCGCAGGTTGACCCAGTGGCTCACCAGGAGCGGGGCGGTGACCCAGATGACCGCCACCAGCACGAGGCCGGCACCCCAGTAAAGCGCTGAGGCCGTCCGGATGAGGGTCCGGACGTACTCCGGCTCGGACTTCATCCGGCTCGAGACCTCGCGCACGATGGTCGAGGAGACGCCGAGCTCGAGGGCGCTCGAGAGCACAGTCGTCAGGACGATGTTGAAGAAGATGATCCCGAAGACGTCGTCCCCGAGACGCCGGAAGATGAACCGGACCGCGATCAGGCTGACGACTAGGACCAGGCTCTGGCCCGTGACGTTGTAGATGACGTTCTTGGTGAGCCGGGTCATCTCAGCCCACCATAGCGGCTACTGGCGGCGCTTTTTCACCCGCTTCAGGAAGCCGCCTGGACAGTGGGTCACCTTGAGCCGGTTGTAGTAGGGATCGACTTGGAATTCGTCGTTCTCTTCGATGTACTCCCGCACCGCGTGCCACGGGTTGTCCCTGTCCCAGGTCGGTGAGCCGCCCGGAGCGTCCGTCAGCACCTGCATCACGCCGTCGAAGACAACCACATAGCTCTCCGGCGTCACCAGGGGTGCGTACATGCGCAACTCCTTGGCCACGTGCGCCGCGGTGTGGTTGGAGTCAAGCGCCACCAGCACCTTGTCGTCGGGCTGGATGAGGCGACGCACCTCGTCGACCGTCGCCGGCTCGACCGAGCTTCCCTCGATGAGAGTGAAGCGGCGGCTCAGCGGGTGGCTCTGCAGCGCGAGCCGGTTGTACTTTCGGATCTCGACGTCGACCCCGATCACGTGGCCCTTGCCGAGCAGCTCGAGCATCGATGCGTAGAGGACGACCGCGCCGCCATGCGCCACACCGCACTCGATGATGACGTCCGGGCGGACCTTCCAGATGAGCTCCTGCATCATCACGATGTCTTCCGGCGTCTGGATGATGGGGATGCCCAGCCACGTGGGCTCGTAGCTGATCTTCTGCTGCCAGCCCGAGCGCGTGAACAGGTTGGAGACGACCTTGAACCCCTCGGGTGTGTAGATGTCCAGCTCCCGCGGGCCGTCGTCGGTGTTGACTTTGATCTTCGAGTGGGGTCTCTGTTCGAAGAGTTCGGGTTCGTCTGTCATGCGGCTTTCCTCCACCATTCGATCGTCTGAGCGAGCCCATCCCGCAGCGCATAGCGGGGCGCCCAATGAGCCTCGGTGCGCAACCTGTGGTTATCTCCGCAGACGTACTCGGGGTCCCGCTCGCGATTGGGGAGGGCGCCCAGGCGGATCAGCTCTGGTCGACCCAGGAGCTCGCCCAAGGTCCGCATGAGGTCGGCAATGGTAACAGGCTCGGACGAGCACACATTGAACGCTCCGCTGAGCCTGTGGCGGCTCAGCGCACACAACCCCGAGGCGACGTCCTCGACGTGCAGATAATCGCGCACCTGCTCTCCGGATGTGCCGGCAAACGCACGGCCGGCGCTCAACGCCTTGATCGCGGCGGGCACCACTCTCCGCTCGTCCTCGTACGGCCCGTACAGGTAGAAGAGGCGCGCCCACGCCAGGCCCATGCCCAGCTGCGCCGCCCGCTGCGCGGCGACGAGGTAGAAGGCCAGCTTGGCCGCCGCGTACAGGGTGAACGGCCTGACGGGCGAGTCTTCGGTTAGCGTCGTCCTCTGCATCTGGTATTCGAAGCAGGTCCCGATGCCGACCAGGTGCAGGCAGCCGGCGTTCGCCAGTCGCTCCAGAAAGTCGAAGCTCGAGCGCAGAGAATCGAGGTTGCGCGCGGAGTCCAGGTACTTGCCCGGTTCAGCGAACCAGGCGGCATGGATGCAGGCGTCAGGTTTGCAGGCCTCGAGCAGCCGCGCGATCGCGGCGCTGTCAGCCAGGTCGGCTTCGAGGACCTGTACCCGGTCGATGACTCCCTCCAGGCGGCGACGCAAGCTCCCTGGGCGCACGATGACCGCCACGTCCTCGCCGGAGGCGACCAGCTGGCGCACGACCTGAGAGCCGACGAATCCGGTCGCACCGGTGACCAGGACGGTCACCGTTCCTTGACAGACCAGTCGTACGGGATGTGATTCTGGTGCGGATCGAGGCGAATCGACTTCGCCTGCTCGTGAGGGATGTCGATCAGGTCAGCGATGATGGCCGGCTCTCGGCCCATCCCCTTGAAACCGTTCCAGAGGTCGGGCGGGATCACCACCAGCGAGTAGTTGTCAGGCCCCAAGAACAGCTCCATCAGCTCGCCCTTCGTAGGCGAGCTAGCGCGCTCGTCATAGATCACCAGCTTCACTCGGCCGTGGATGCAGGCGTAGTGCAGGGTCATGTTCTCGTGGCGGTGCCAGCCCTTGACGACACCTGGGTACACGGTCGAGAAGTAGATCTCGCCGAACCCGGAGAAGTGCGGGTCGGTCGCCTTGAGCATGTGGTAGATCGTCCCGCGCTCGTCGGGTATGCGCCGCAAAGGCACGACCTTGACGCCGTCGATCATCTCGTCGCTCAAACGATCACCGGCTCGGGCACCGGGATGATGAATTTGCCGCCCAGCTGGCGATATGCCGCCTGCTGGTCGAGGATCTCGTCGGCGAAGTTCCACGTCAGCAGCAATACGTGGTCGGGCCGCTCTTGCACCAGCGCCTCGGGCGACTTGACCAGCAGGTGCGTGCCCGGCGTGTACAGGCCCTGCTTAACCGTCGAGCGATCGGCGACGAAGTCGATCGTCTCGCGCCCGATGCCGCAGTAGTTCAGCAGCGTCGCTCCTTTGGCCGAGGCCCCATACGCCGCGATCCGGCTGCCCGAGGACTTGAGGGCGTCCAGCTTTGCGACCAGATCCTTCTTCAGGCTCCGGACCTTGTCACCGAAATCGCGGTAGAACTCGCGCCCGCCGACCCCTGCCTGGCGCTCCTCTTCCAGCAGCCGGCAGACGCGGTCCGAAAGGCGTCCGGACAGCGCCGCGTGCACCTGCAGCGATCCGCCGTGCAGCGGGATCTCGTGCACGTCCACGATCTCGAGCCCGTGGCGCCTGAACAGAGGCTGCAGGGCCGTCAGTGAGTAGTAGCAGAGGTGCTCGTGATAGATGGTGTCGAATTCGAGGCGCTCGATCATCGGTTTGAGGTGGGGCACCTCGATCACGGCCACGCCGTCGTCTTTCAGGGCCATCGCCAGGCCGGCGACGAAGCCGTTGAGGTCGGCTACGTGCGCCAGCACGTTGTTGGCGTGGATCACGTCTGCCCGCCTGCCGCCGTCGCGCAGCTCCTGCGCCAGCTCGCGCCCGAAGAAGTGCACCAGGGTCGGGATGCCTCGGTCCTCGGCCACCTTCGCCACGTTGGCGGCGGGTTCGATGCCCAGCACCGGCACGCCCGCCTGCTTGTAGAACTGCAAAAGGTAGCCGTCGTTGCTCGCGACCTCGATGACGAGACCGTTGGCATCCAGGCTCCGCTGCTCGATCAGCTGGCGTACGAGCTCTTCTGAATGCTTGAGCATCGTGTCGGAGAACGAGGACAGGTAGAGGTAGTGGCTGAACAACTGCTCCGGCGGCACGGTCTCAGTGATCTGGACCAGCGCGCAGTCGGGGCAGAACACCAGCTCGAGCGGAAAGGTGGGCTCGGGCCGGGCGATCTCGTCCACCTTGAGCAGGGCGTTGGCGAGCGGCGTGCGGCCCAGGGAAAGCACCCGTTCCATCTGCGTCGCGCCGCATGAGCGGCAGCCGGTCACGCTTGGGCTCCGAAGAAGGCCCTGTACCAATCGATCGTCAGACCGATGCCTTCCTCCAGCTGGAACAGGGGCCGCCAGCCCAGCCTCTCGCGCGCTTTGGCGGCGCTGAGGTACTGGCAGCGGATCTCGTTCGCGGCTTCGTTGCGGATGTCAGGCTCGAGGTCGGATCCCATCAGCTTCAGGACGAGCCTGGTCACCTCGATCACGTTGATGGGCTGCTCGTTGGAAAAGTTGAAAGCCTCGCCCGCAAGCGCGCGGTTGGAGGCCAGGCGCTCCGCGGACAGGGTGTAGGCGGCGGCGCCGTCCTCGACGTAGAAGTAGTCACGCACGAACTGTCCGTCGGAGCGGATGACAGGGCGCTTGCCGCGCAAGACCGAGCGGATGGTGCCAGGCACGATCCGGCTCCAGTTGAGATCGCCTCCGCCGTAGAAGTTGCCGCAGCGGGTGATCAGCACCGGGAGGCCGTAGGTGGCGGCGTAGGACTGCGCGATAAGGTCGCCCGCGGACTTGCTGACGTCGTACGGATGCCGCCCCGCCAGGGGCATGGTTTCGTCGTATGGCAGGCGCTCCTGGTCGCCGTACGACTTGTCGGACGACGCGACCACGATCTGCTTGACCGCCGGACTGCGGCGGCACGCCTCGAGGAGCGCCCAGGTGCCGGCCACGTTGGTCTCGAAGGTCGAGATGGGGTTGCGGTTGGCGATCGGCACGATGGTTTGCGCGGCCAGGTGGAGCACCGTGTCGACCTCGTACTCGCCCAGCACTCGCTCGAGCAGGGCCTGGTCGCGCAGGTCCCCCCGTACCGTCTTGACATCGTCGAGGAGCTTGGCGCGCAGGAGCTCGCTCTGCGGCACCCAGTCGCGGACGAGGCACACGACCTCGGCCCCCGCGGCCACCAGGCGCTTGACCAGCCATCCGCCCACGAGTCCGGATGCTCCGGTGACGAATGTCGGCCGGTCGCGCCAGAACTCGGGCGGTGCCGCCGAATGGACGTGGCTGTTCACTCCCAGGTCTTCCACGGCGGACGGCCGCTTTGCCACAGGCCTTCCAGCAGGCGCACGTCGCGCAGGGTGTCCATGCATTGCCAGAACTGCTTGTGCCTGTAGGCGGCCAGCTGCCGGTCCGCAGCCAGATGCTCGAGGGCGTCGGCTTCCAGGCTCAGATCGTCTCCATCGAGATACTTGAACACTCCCGGCTCCATGACCATGAAGCCGCCGTTGATCCAGCCCTCGCCGATCTGAGGTTTCTCGGTGAAGTCGGACACCATGTCGCCGTCGAAGATCAGGCCGCCGAAACGGGACGGAGGCCGCACGGCGGTCACCGTCGCCAGACGCCCATGCTGGCGGTGGAATCGCAGCAGTTCCCGCAGGTCGATGTCGCAGACCCCGTCGCCGTACGTCAGCATGAACGTCTCGCCCTCGAGCCACGGCTGCAGGCGCTTGACGCGAGCTCCGGTATTGGTCTTGAGGCCGGTGTCGATGAGGTGCACGGTCCACGCCTCGTCAGCCGCCTCGTGGAAGTTGGGCTGTCCGGTGGCGAGGTCGATCGTCAGGTTGGCGCGAAGGCGGTGATAGTCGAGGAAATAGCGCTTGAGCTCCTCGCCCTTGTAGCCCAGCGCGACCACGAACTCGTTGAATCCGTGTCGCACGTAGTGCTTCATGATGTGCCAGATGATCGGGTGACCCCCGATCTCGACCAGCGGTTTCGGCCTCATCTCGGTCTCTTCCGAAAGGCGCGTGCCGAGGCCGCCAGCCAGGATCACGACTTTCACTTCGAGCAGACATGTTACCCGCGACGCACCTCCCTCCCTCCGGAGGAGCCGGGCGCGCGCGGGGCGTCCCTTGCTCCAACAGGTCGAGGGGGAGGAAGCTAAGCCCCCGACACACCCTCGCCCGCCCGCCTGGCTCGGTGGTAGAGCGCCTGCGTCAGGCGGTTGTACACGGGGTAGACGAGCGCTCCGACGACCAGGAGCACAGCCGACCGGCCCAAGCGCCGCTCGCGAAGCGCGATTCGAATGTTGGGCGCCAGGTCGCGGCGCAGGTGGGCGGCCACCCGCCAGTTGAGGAAGCAGAAGTTCACGAGGAACAAGACCGCCAGAGCCAGCCTCTCCGGCACTCCGAATGGAGCGAGCCAGATCGCGCGCAGCATCTCGATCGTCATACAGCTCCAGCAGACGCCGATGCCCCCATCCGAGCTGAGCGAGACGGCCATGCCCGGCTCGGTCTTGACCGCGATCAGACGGTAGGAGAACAGCGGCTCAGGCACCAGCACGACCGTGCCGCGCAGGCAGAGTTCGAGCAAAACGACCACGTCAAAGCCCCAAGTTGGGAATGCGCGCCGTGTCCGGCTCAGCGCCGAGGTCCTTGCCAGGCCGTAAAAGTCGTACCAGTTGCAGGCCCGGGCCACCTGACGCAGCCGCTCGCCTGGCGTCCTGCCGGTGGGGCGAATGCCGGCCACGTGCGGCGCAACGTCGATGGCGCCACCGTCCTCGTCGATGAAGCGGATGCCGGTGCAGCAGAGCACGGCATCGGGCCTCGTTTGCATGGCGGCGACGCACGCGCTCACGCAGCGCGGATCGCGCAGATCGTCATGCGCCGCCCACATGAAGTACTCGCCGCGGGCCAGCTCGAACACCCGGTTGAAGTTCCAGATCGCGCCCATGTTGTGCTCGGCCCGGTGGTAGCGCACGCGCGCGTCTCGCTGCGCGTACGACCGGCAGATCTTCTCGGTGCCGTCGGTCGACGCGTTGTCGGAGATGATCAGCTCGAAGTTCGGATGGTCCTGGGCCACGAGCGAGTCGAGGGCGAGCTTCAGGTAGCGCTCGGCGTTGTAGACGGGCAGCCCGATGCTGACCAGCGGTGGTCCCGCCATCAACAGGCTTCGGGAACGGGCGGAGCGGAGCGGAAGGCGAGCAGGGCAAGCCAGATCACGGCACATATGTTGGCGACAACCGCGACCGTGATGAAGCGATCGGAGGAATACAAGTTCACGAAGAACTGCGTCACCTGGTTGTGTGTGCGCGCCAGTAGGGGATAGTCCTGGGCCGATATCACCACCCCCATGTCGCCATACATGGGGACAAAGGTGGTGATGCTCCAGATCGCGATCACGAAGTAGTAGGCCTGGTTGCTCATCCACTTGCGTGAGAGGAGAAGGAAGGGCAGCGCAAGCAGGAAGTGGGTGGACACGATTCCGGTCAGGAGCATGAGGAAGGAAGCGATGCCGATCGCGACGAACGGGATGTAGGCCCCCGCTCCATCGGTGGCCTTCTTCTTGAACACCAGCGTCCCCGCCACGACCAGCATCGCCGACACGGTGAGGATCTGGCTCACACGCGCGTAGGTCAGCGATCCGATCAGCAGGTCCGAGCTCGGCGTGAAGGCCCTCGAGAGGCTTGAGGCGCCCCGCACCGCGTAGGTGACCAGCGGCCAGATCGAGTAGGAGTCCTGGGAGACCGTGGTCAGGATCGCCACATTGCCCCCACCCTCCTGGACGTTGAGGTTGTGAAGCATCACGTCGACCGGTAGCGAGGCGCTCGTCGCGAGCGTGAAGGGCGTCAGGAGGATGAACACCACGATCACCGTCCACGAAAGCGATGTGAGGTTCTGCCTCCAGGTGGACTTCCGCAAGAACACGATGCCGAGGAGCAGGCCGAACACCAGCATCTGTGGGCGCGTGAGGCAGGAGGCCGCGAGCAGCAGCCACGCGCCGGTGACGTGTTGCTTCTCAGCGAGCCAGATGGAAGTCAGGACCAGGCAGAGGCTGAACACGTGCGTCTGGCCCCAGACCGACATGCTGAACCAGACCGCCGGGTTGAACAGGAACAGGGCGCCCGCGATCGCGCTCCACCGCCTGCTCAGCCCAATGTGCCGCGACAGGAGGTAGATCAGCCCGGCGTCCGCTAGCCCAAAGAGGACGTTGACCGACTTGGTGAGGTACTCGATCTGCACCGAGCGCGGGCTGAAGGTGCCTCCGCCCGCGAACAGGAAGCTACCCAGCCAGCCGATCGCCGTGTGGAGGTAGGCGGAGGTCGGCTCGTAGGGAAAGGCGGACTCGATGTACGGGATGCCGCCCCAGACCCACGTCATCGAAACGATGTTGGGCAGGTAATACAGCTGGGCGAGACCGTAAGTCCGCGCGACATATGCGTACAGCTTCTCGTCGCCCATGTCGAAGGGCTGCCCGCCGAGCACGAACAGCAGCGCGTTGCCGGCCAGGTAGAAGGCAACAGCTCCCGCCATCGCGTACAGGACGGGGCCTCGCTGGATGGCAGGCATGCGCACGCTGCGCCAGTGCGGACGACGGCCGGCCGCGGCGAGGGCGAGAAGAACAAGCCCCGCGAGGGCGAGGATGACGAGGATCGTGGTCTGCAGCGGATCGTCAGCCTTCGTCGCCCAGATCCGTTGATGGGGAAGGGTGAGGCTGAAGTTTCGGAGCACTACGTGGCTCGAGCCGCCGTCCGGCGCCGCGGATGCGTTGAGCGATACCTGGACGTTGCCGAAGACCGAGGTGGGGACCGAGGCGACGGCATTCGTCACATCCGGGCCGGTGACCCTGTAGGTGATCGTGCCAAGAGTCTTGTCGAGCACGACCGCGACCTTGTACGGCAGTCCCAAGCGGTAGCTACCGAGCTCATGCAAGGTGGTGACGTCTCCGCTCAGCAGCGTGGGCCCGTTCTTCCCCTTGACGATCGTCTCCGCCGTGATCAGGTGCCCCGGCGCCGGACCGAACAAGATGAACTGGCCCGTCTCCGTCCACGGAGACCAGAAGCCGACTCGCGCGGGCTGCGTCGCGTCGCCTGCATTCTCGACCACCACGTCGAAGGAAGAGCTGAGCTTGGGCAGCAGAGTGGTGGCGAGGTTCACGCTCGCCGGCGCCGTCATGTCGACCTCGGCTCTGGACACGCGCGCCGTCCCCGAACCCGCCTCGGCCGTGAAGGCGAGGTTGGGATCGAAACCGGTGTACACGGCATCGTTGACCGGCGCCCGCCACACCTGCGCCGGCACCGCGGTGATCGCCAGCATGGCAAGGGCCAGCGCCGGCACCGCGCACGAGAGTGCCTTACGCAAACGGAGTTGCGTCAACAGGTGGGGGAGAGCCCGCGGGCAGGATCACTCCCTCATCGATGAACCAGTCCGTGCCCAGCCGGCCAGCATGCGGGTCGAACTCGGCGGCGAAGACCAGGGGATCTCCTGAGCGCTTGACCATGCCGGTCACCGCCTTGACCCACCGGTACGACGTGCCCAGCGTGCTCGCTCGATAGATCGTGCCGCCGACCCAGCTCTGGTGGGTGGGGTCGAACAGCCCGAGGGTCATCTCGGGTGCGCTCCCGCTGCTGTCGGCCACTCTCGCCCGGTACCAGACGTCATACGTTCCGCGGTCTACGAGCATCGGCGCGCCAAAGATGTTTCGCGCTCGCGACGCGGTCGCGGCGGGCAGTCTGGCCGCGAGGCCGCCGTAGGCGGCGGAGTCGGATGTCGACGTCCATGGAGCGTCCAATGATCCACCCGCGGCCTCCGCGCTGAACAGGCTGGTGCCGGTGTGGAACTGGACGTGGGCGCCGCCACACACCGACAGGTTGGTCGCGGAAGATGCGGTTCTGATCCTGAGGCGCCAGACGACTGGCTTCCCTGTTTTCGGCAGGTGGACCCATGCCTGACCACTGGACGGGCCTATCCGGAGCAGCGGCCGCGACGTGGCTGGCGCGAGCACGCCGAGCGATAGGGCCGCGGAGATGCCGTGGTCGGCGCGCAAGAGAATCGTCCCGCCGTCAGGCACCATGGCGTCCAGGGTCGAAGGACCCGAGGACGCGAAGCCGGAGCACGGGCTGGGGGCGCTCTCAACATCGGACGAGACCGTCAAGGCGGATCCGAACAAGGCCACCAGCTGCCGGTCGACGACGTTCGCGGGCAGGCTGTCCAAAGAGGTCGGCACCGAGCCGGGTACCGGAGAGCCCAATTCGTCGATCGCCGCGTAATACCGCGCGGCCGTGAGCTGGGGCATGATGTCGGCGTCGAGGGGGCCGTCCAGCGCCATGTCCGGCGCGCCGCGGAACAGCTCGACCACGCGCAGCTCCGCATTCTCCGTCCGCATCAGGTTCTGCTGGAGCTGCGCCTGCTGGACCAGGAGCGACGCGTTGCTCCAGACGATCAGCGCGAAAGCGGCCGCCATCACGGGCCTGAACAGCGGGCGCGACGGTATGCGCTTCAAAGCGTTGGCGGCGACCGGCAGCAGGTAGACGCCGCCGACATAGACGTAATGCGGATCCGCGGCGCCGACGACCTGGAGCCTGGCCCGAACGATGGCGACCAGCGTGAACTGCGCCAGCAGCCCCGCGATCAGGCCGACCTCCCAGCTCTGGACGCCGTCGTGCCGGTACCAATGCCAGACGAGGAGGCCGACGAACGCGACCAGGATCGCCTCGACCAGCAGCCCCGGCAGGCCGAAGACCGTCAACCCGAAGAGACCGAGAACAGACGCGGTAAGGCCCAGCCCTTCGAACCGCGCGGCGTCCAGGAGGTTGCCCGGGTCGGTCGAGCGGATGGCGCCCAGCGCCGTCGGGCACCCGCCGCAGGGCGACCCGATCGAACCGTTGGTGGCGAACCACAGCAGGTAGACGCCGAGGGCGGCGGCGACCGCGACCAGGAGCAGGCGGCGATCGCGTTCAAGCAGCAGCTGAACCCCAATGGCAACGAGAAAACCAAGGCCGAGACCTGAGGACATCAACGAGCCCAGCAAAAGAGCCAGCAGCGCGGCAACGCGCCGCCAGGTAAAGCTTGGGGGGCTGGTGTCGATCACGAGCATGGCCGCCAGCCCGAAGGCGATGGACAGCGTCCAGGTGAACTGGAACGCGAGCACGATGTCGCTGGCGCCGGTCCCCAGCACCAGCAGGATGAGCGCCGTCGCGAAGGCGGGCAGCTCTCCGGAGCGCCGGCGCACGAGCTCGAACAGGAGCAGGACGCAGGCCACGTGCCCGGCCACGGCCATAGCCTCGTAGGGGACGTGGGTTCGGATGCCGAACAGCAAGAACAGGAGCTTCCAGATCAGGATCGGGATGGTCGACCAGTGCTCGTTGTGTGGGAACAGGATCGAGGTGGACTGGCTCGGCCGGTAGGCGGTGACGAAGTCCCACTCGTCGTAGAAGAAGTTCTTGTAGCTGGTGAGATGGAGCACGGCCGCGAACGTGAGCGCCGAAGCGGCGACGAGGGCGCGCCACAACCACGGAGAACGGACATCGCCCAGGGCAACGGGATCGGTCAGAGGTTCAGCTCTGAGCGACATGGTCCGGCTGCCGGCGAGCCGCAGCCGCGACGGCGATCTGCTCGAACCGCGCTCCCACGCGGCTCCAGCTGAAGTCGGCGACCCGCTCCAGCGCGTTGCGCGACAGGCGGGAATGAAGGGATTCGTCCTCGAATATCTGAACCATCCGATCGCCCAGCGCCTTGACGTCGCCGAACGGATAGCGCAGCCCGTTCACCCCACCCTCGACAGCGCCCTCGGGCACGCCGGAGCTTGCGATCACGGGTACGCCACAGGCGTTGGCCTCGAGCACCACGATCCCAAACCCCTCCACGGCGGAAGGCACAACAAGGGCACGGACGGAACGCAGCAAATCGCGCTTTTCGGCCTCGCTCACGTTGAGGCGAAACTCCACGTGCTCCCCAAGCCCAAGCCCCGTCACAAGTGAATGAAGCTGCGCCTCGTACTTCAAGTCATCACGGCGAATCGCAAGGACCAGCTTGGCCGAAGGCACGCGCTTGACCACCTCCACCATGGCCCGAACCGCATGATCGGGACACTTGTAGCGCCGCAACTTGCCCAGCCAGAGAAAGGTGGGGGAAGTAGCGCCCCCTCTCCCCATAGGGGAGAGGGTTGGGGTGAGGGGCGTGGAGGAAAAGTGAGCAGAACTCAGCCACTCGTCCCGAATGCTCACCGGAAGCAGAAACACGTTCTCAGGCTTGAAGCCGATGCTGGGAAACGCCCGGCGCCACTCCTCGGTCCCCGCGCGCACAAGGGTGTTCCGATGCACCCGCGCGGTGACCCGCTCGAGAAGGTTCAGGGGACCGTTGAGCAGCTTCGGATACTGGATCGCAAACAGGTCCCGATGGATCTGGTGCCACTCGGTGATGATCGGCTCCCTCACATAGAGCGGCGCCATGCGAGGAATGCGGCTACCACCGAACCCCTCAGCAATGACGAGGTCATACCGGCCGCGCCCCTTGGCCGCGTAATAGAGGAACGTCCGCAGCCAAAGCCAGTGGATACCCCCGAGACGGACTACATGGATGCCGTCCCGCGTCTCCTCGCGCGCGGCACCGGCATAGCCGGCCGTCAGGAAGGTGACCTCGTGCCCGACTGAAGCCACGTAGCGCGCGTGCTCCCACATCGTGATGTCGCCCCCGGTAGTGGCCGGGTGATACCAATCCCTGGTGGCAAAGAAAAGTACCCGCAGCCCCCTCCCCCTGAAAGGGAGTGGGCCAGGGTGAGGGTCCGGGGATTCGTCTGCCCGCAATCCCCTCTCCCCAAAGGGGAGATGGCTAGGGTCAGGGTTCGAGGCATCTGCCCGTGGTCGCAGAGGGCTACGGCGAGCGGCCGACTTTTCTTCTGCCCGTGATCCCCTCTCCCCAGCAGGGAGAGGGCAAGGGTGAGGGGCCGAGGGTTCATCTGCGCGTGGTCCCGCCTCCCCGAAGGGCAGAGGGCCAGAGCGAGTGGCCGAGGAGTCGTCTGCCCGTAATCCCCACTCCCCAAAGGGGAAAGGGCTCGGGTGAGGGGCCGAGGGTTCATCGGCCCACAGTCCCGCCTCCCCGAAGGACAGAGGGCTGGGGCGAGTGGCCGAGCGTTCTTCTGCTCGCCATCCCCTCTCCCCGCCGGGGGGAGGGCTAGGGTGAGGGGCCGAGCGATCTGACCGCACTCTACGTACGATCGCTGACGATCGCGACCCCGTGCTCGTCGACTGTGGCCAGTCCATCCGCTGCTGCCGGCTCGGACCGCGATTCGCGCGTCGCCGGCTCCGTTCGGGGACTGGGCCGGAGCCGGAAGGTCATGATGTGCCAGATCATGACCAGGCCGACCTGAAGCCCTTTCCCAAGACTCTGGCTGGCTCCCTTCGACGGCCCGAACCGGCGCCGGAACCGGATCGGGATCTCCACGACTGAGAGGCCGCGGGCCATGGCAACGAGAAGCATGTGCGGAGAGAAGTGGTTGCCGCCCACGACCAGGTCGGGGAGGATTCGCTCCAGCGCCTGGCGGCGGATGGCGCGAAAGGTGCATCCGACGTCCATGAGCCCGGCCGGCCCGAGATGCCGCCCATCCCAGAACCGAAGCCGCAACAGCATCGCGACCGCCATATTGCCCCAGGTGAAGAAGTAGTCCATCTGCGAATCGGAATCGACGAGGCCCCTGACCACGCGGTTACCCACCACCAGGTCGGCGTGGTCGATGTATGCGAGAAACTTGGCGACGTCGTCGGCAAAGAAGGTGCCATCTCCTTCGGTGAGGATGACGACGTCGGCATCGGCCACCTCGAGAGCCTCAGCAAGGCCACGGATACACGCGTATCCATAGCCCTGGCGAGACTCGGTGATGACCTGCGCTCCCGCGGCCGCGGCCGTGCGAGCCGTGCCATCGCTCGAGTTGTTGTCGATGACGAGAACCTTGACGACGCACGGTTGGCGCAGTAAGTCCCGCACCGCCTGAGCAGTCGCCTGCGCGTCGTTGTAGGCGGTAATTGCGACGGTGGCTCGAGGCTGCCGCGCCAGAGCGGAAGCCGCTCGATCAGCGGTTGGCTCGGAACCACGAGATAGGCGCCCCTTCACGACAAAGAGGACCATCACCGCCAGAAGGCTGAGTACTCCCCAGCCAAGGAAGTCGGCGATAACCGACCGAACCTCCTCCATGAACCGAATCAGCCCCTTGGTGTCAAAGGGAGCGATCGCCAGCAGCAGGGCGAGAGGGTGGAGGAGGGCGCCAACGACCGCCACGAGAACGACGATCAGCGCCAGCTGAACCCGAAATCCCCTCAACGTGCGCGACCAGGCTTCAGTTGCCTTCTCCCTGCCATGGCTTAAGCTCCGAGTTGGAGCAGGTTACAGCGTTTTAAGTATCTGTTGAAATTAGCGGTAAATGGAGGGGGCACGGGCGACTGGTAAACTGCCGCGGGTGCGCTCGAAAAGGCGCCGCCGGCTCCGCTCTCATCGGCTGCTGGCGGGCGCAATCCTGATCCTGCTGGTATTAGTCAGCGCTGGGACCGCCGTTGGTTACATCGCGCTGAAGCCCCGAGCCGACAAGCTTCAGGCCGCGATTACGGCAGATCTACAAGCGGGGCAGCGCGAGCTGGAGGTGGGCAAGAATGCCCTTAAACAGGCCAGCACCAAACGCGACGCCAGCCTGGTTACTGAAGCGGTTGCTCAGTTTGTCGCCGCCAAAGGCAAATTCCTGGCTGCCAGCCAGCTCGCTGACAACAGTCGGCTGCTGCACGACCTAGAGCTTCTGCCGGGAGCCGGTAGTCTGGCGCAATCCCGGCATGCGGCCGTTGACGGCATCGCTGAAATGGGGGTAGCGCTCTCTGACGCCGGCCAAGACCTGTCGGCCTTCGACAGTCAGTTCATCAAGCCAACCGACGCAGGCCAAGGGGGCCGCAATATTTTGACAGTGGTTGACGAGGCCCAACCCACCCTAGTCAAAGTCCGCAGCGACTTACAACGGGCCCAGAACGGTGCTTTGCAAGTCGATCTCGCAGTCGTTCCCGCCGACCAGAAGGCAACCTTCCTCAGGGCACGTGATGGCATTGAGTCAGGTTTGGCCGGCCTCGGCGAACTTGATCGCCTCGTGCCAGTCCTTCATGAGGTGCTCGGCGGTAACGGAACTCGCACTTACCTTGTCGAGCAGGTCAACCCGTCCGAGCTCCGGGCCGGTGGCGGTTTCATTGGTACATACAGTCTTATCCGGGCCGAGAACGGCATGCTGTCGGTGATCCGAAGCGGCGACGCTTATGACCTCGTCAATCCGCGCCCCCAACCTGGCCAAGCCGGATTCATCCCGCTACCAGATCCCTATCGCGAGAAGGCTCCTAACCTCAGCTGGAGCTTCGTCGATTCCAACATCTACCCCGACTTTGAGTCAAATGCCAAGACGGCTGAAACCTTCGTCAAGCCGCGTATTGGATATGGACTAGATGGTGTCATTTCAATCGACTATTACACGGTTTCGAAGATGCTCGATCTAACCGGCCCAGTGACCGTTGATGGTTTCGGAACTGTGACGGGTCGTAATTTCATTAGCCAGCTTTTCCCAGGCGACATTACGGCTGACGCCTATCACAAGAGGATCGTCAGCTCAATGGCAGGGCAGCTCATTAAGCGTGTAGCGGCCCTTCAAGTCGATCAGTGGCCCGCCGTCATTACGGCACTCAGTAACCTCGCCGCTCACAGGCATCTCCAAGTGTACTTTGACAACCCCAGCGCTGAGGGCGAGATTAGCCGGGTGGGCTGGTCCGGATCCATTAACCTGGCCGGCACTCAGGATTACATGATGGAGATTGAAAGCAACTACTACGGTAACAAGGCGAACTACTTCCTCAAACGCCATTACACGGTGGTACTTACACGAAGCGGTGGCACACTGCACCACAAGGTTCTAGTTGAGTTAATAAACAATGAACCGCTCGGCGAGGAAGCCCGGGTCACCTACATAGCCGACACGCGCCTTTATGTTCCAGCTAGCGCGTCTGCCACGACTGATAATCTGCCAGCGGTCCTAATCCCGAACCCAACTGCCCCGGCTGGCACGCGGACCCTCGACGGTTGGCTCGTCGTCCCATGCTGTGCAGGCAGAAGCGAAGCAATATTTGAATACGACACCCCATGGCCGCTGCACGAGTTGGGCCCAGAGACGATCTACTGGCAGAAGCAGCCAGGGATCTTCAATGACATGCTCGAAGTAGTCTGGAACGCCGGTACGAGCACGCGATTCACGGCTAGCGGGGACCTCGCCCAGGATCTGGTCATTAGTCTGAGCTCAAATGGCCTCACCCTCTCCTCCGGCGTACCAGCACAAGCCGCAATTCCCAACTTGAATTTAGGTGATGCCGCGAGGCCAAAAGAAAGCGAAGACTCGTTTGCATGGGCTTGATCAGGTGGCCCAAGCGGATAGACTCGTGCCTTAATGGCGGAAGGATGTCATTAGTCCGGTCGATAGATCGCGCCGCACGCCGGCTTGGGATCGCCGATCAATTGAAGTATGTCCGCTCGCGGACCAGTCGAGTTCGCCGCCGGGACTATTTAGACACTATACACATGCGCATGCTCTTTGCTTTCGTCTTGCGCGAGAATGCGAACTGCATCGACATCGGCGCGCACACTGGCGCCATTCTTCGTGAGATGGAGCGCTGTGCGCCGCAAGGACGGCACTATGCCTTCGAACCCATTCCAGAGTTCTATGAACGCCTCCTCTTGGACTTTCCGGGCGTAACGATTAGCAGGGCCGCAGTCTCATCCACCAGCGGTACCGCCACCTTTAAGTACGTCCGCACCGCTCCAGGCTACAGTGGCCTACTGTCGCGAACTTATCCCCGAGGCGCCAAGACGGAAGACATCCTAGTTCCGGTGGTCAGCCTCGACGACTTCTTGCCACCAGACTATGCGCCTGACCTGATCAAGATTGATGTCGAGGGTGCGGAGCATCTCGTGTTGGCCGGCGCGGAGCGCCTAATCCGTGCCTGCCGACCTATCGTTGTCTTCGAGCATGGGTTTGGAGGCCAGGCGCCGCCGGGCGACGTGTACGCCTTTTTCGCGCGAGCCAAGTTCCGCATCTTCGACCTCGACGGCCACGGTCCATATGACAAGGCGACGTTCCTTAGGGAGTACCACGTGCACAAGCGGCACTGGAACTGGGTGGCGCACCCGTAGCCGTCGGAACCTAGTGGAGCGATCTGGTGTAGTCGGCCATCCCTTAGGGTCGGCTTGGGAATTGGGCATAAGCGACGAAACTGGCAAAATACAGTTCGCCGAAATGAATTCGTTTTGCGACGCGCTTCGCGATCATTCTCTTCGGGCGAAGGCGTGAATAGTTCTTGAGGGGAATTTCATCACCTGCGTAGAGCTTCATGAGTTTGAAACCGGTTCGCTCCAGCGCCGTTCGAATGGACCTGGGCCCGAAGAACGCTACGTGTCCTGGAACGAACCCTCGATATGCCGCGCCTCGTGCACGTGCGTAGATTGAGTCAATGTTTAGTGTCTCGATTACGAGGACGGCTCCCGGACGCGCGATTCTCGCGCACTCAGCCAGGTTCTCCATTGCATCTGGCATGTGCTCGATTACGTCTTTCATGTGGATGCAGTCGAAGGTGGATGAGCCGTAACGGAGATCCCGAAGGACTCCGAGATCCACTTTTAATCCGCGGTTACGTAGTACGTACTCGACGACCCTTGGGGTGATGTCGAGACCCACCACCCTAGGCCAACGTGAGTGTGCCACTTCCAAAAACCGACCGAAGCCAACTCCAACATCAAGCAATGCGCCCGGCGACACAAACCTCTCGATTCTTCGCAATCGATGCTCATAGAAGTTGGAGGGCCATTCAGCTGTTGAAATGAATGAGTCCCACTCCGGATCAAGTGGGTTATCACGGTAGAAGTCGTCAAGCTGCGAGCTGGATGGCATGTCCGACATCCAAGCGAACCCGCATGATGTGCACTTCCGAAACTCATTAAACCAGACACGTGCGCTTCCGCCGCACACTGCACAGTTTGATCGTCGGCCAGACATGCTATTGCGTCTGGAACGATAGTGCTGCGACGTTGAGACCGCGGCCGACCTCTCTCGATCGGTCCCAACATTGTGGCCACAACGCGCACGGATTGCCTAAATACGCGGCGAATCGTGTTCCGGGGGAGCCGGAGTGGAGTGCGATGGCGCGCATGCGAGGGGACCGGATCAGCTCTGAACCCGCGAACATGTATCCCGAACTCCCCCCAAGGGCAGATTGGAACTCGGCGTCCCTACGGTGCCAGCGGGAAAGTCCCTGCATTACCCTAATCGAGCCAAAGACCCGTGGCTAATAATGTCGTCAATGTCAACGGCACGAAAGAAAGCGGCTCGGTGCCTTGAGTTAGCGCGGGCGTCAACGATCCGCCGCCGAGCTTCACGAAGAGCTTGCGGCACCCTGGCCCTCCACCTATTGAGCCCGGGATTGGCGCTTGGGGATTGAGCAGCCGACCACAATTCACGATAGTCACTCTGCTGCGGAGTGATAGCGGACGTTAGGGTCCCGATTCTCTGCGCGAGCACATACAGGTACGTGGCTCCGGTAGTTCGGAATCCAACGCGTTGACCGACAATAGCCGGATCGGAAACGGCCAACCATCGGGGCCGATATCCAACTTCCGCGGTCAGCATCATAACCATGCGGAAGCCGTTCTCTGGACACAGCACACGATAGTAAAGCTCAGGACTGAATTGATAGAAACCGTGACCCATCAGATTGTTGGTTGGCACGATGCTGACTAGGTATCCGCGTTCCGCGACCATCGACATACAATTGCGCATCGCGACAGGCAAATTGAAGACATGCTCAAGGGAGCCTCCGTCGATGACCGCCGTAAATCGGTTACAGAGCACTTTAGGTATTGGCTCGTTCATATCTTGGATTACCGTCGCCCCCTCGTACG
>SCQL01000006.1 GCA_004299235.1 bacterium | reverse complement strand
ACGCCCTGGTGGGTCGCAAGTTCGTGATCGGCGAGGTTTCCTGCTTCGGCCAGCGCCTTTGCGAGCCCTGCAGTCACCTCGAGTGCCTGACCAAGCCCGGAGTATTGAGGTCGCTGGTCCGCCGCGGAGGATTGCGAGCCGACGTGCTGACCGACGGCGTGTTGGGCGTCGGCGACGTGATCCGCGTCTCAGATTGAACCGCCCGGGCAGGAGGGTGAGGTCGGCAAGGCTCATCAGCGGCAACGCGCCACGGTATCAAGTCACTCAGGACTCATGGAGCGGCGGGCCCCCAGCATCAACCCCGCGGTTCCGCGCGCCAGGCGGAGGGGAATGACCGCCTCCAGCGAATCGATCACGGTCAGCAGGCGCGGGCCGATCTCCAGCGGTGGCACCCGAAAGGCGGAGTAACGGTCGCTCCGCCGCGGATCGCCGCGGAATTCCAGGACCTCCCTATCGCCGGCGGTCCGTCGGTACGCCAGGCGGTTGAAGTCAGGGCTGGGCAGAAGCCACGCCGCTTCGATCGTGACCGACTCCATCAGCAGCACCGCATAGAGAAAGGCCGGATGTTCACGGACATGGCCGGCTGGATAATCGGCAGTCGCCTCCACCAGTCCGTTGCCATCCGCCTCGCCCGCGGTCTTCACCTGGATGGCGATCGCCGGCACTCCGCCCCGGCGGCCGGCGGTGGCATCGATATGGTCGTCGTCCGCGACCGGCGTGAACAGCTGCAGTTCGCCATCCGACGAGACCATCGAGTACAGCGCCATCGCCAGCTCGCCGGCGCGTCCTAGTTGGGTCTTGTCCATGTCAGGGCAGAAGCGATTGTTGCGGGTCGGATCTGACGACTCAACCTATTGACGGCCTGACGCTCACCAGGCGAGGCGACCGCGAGCTTGCGAACGGAGCTCGCGGCCGCCGTGCTGTCTGATCCGACTCAGACCCTGGAAGGCTGCTTGATCTCGGCGAAGGCCGCCTCGAAGATCTCGACCTTGACGTCGGTTGCGCCGGCCGCGTCCGCCGCATCGCGGCGGAGGCTGCTGACCCTGGGCTCGCTGGCCTCGAGGTCGGCCAAGGTGTCCCAAACGGTGGCCACCGAACTCCGGCCGGTCTGCCGGTTGACGTTCACGAGCGTGGCGCGGTAGCCCTTCTGGGCCTGAAGCACCGGCAAAACCTCCTTCTGCATGAACCTGATGACGTTGTCGATCTTGTCCGGCACACCGGCCACCGTGTTGAACCTGACGAAGACACCCGCTTTGGGCGGCTGTGGACGGTCCGCGATCACCTGCTCGAATCGATCAACGTCGACGATCGACCCACCCGTGGCGGCCGCGGATTGAGACCGGCTGTCGATGCCGAATTGCTCGCTGGCATTGAGCGCGTGGGTCGTCTCCCACATCGTGATCCCGATCGCGCTTCCGGTCTTGCGATCCACCAGCAGCACAGCGCCGCCGTTGCCTGGTGTCGTTCGAGCCTTCGGAACCACCTTCTCCTTGAAGAAGGCGATCCCCTTCTCGAGTGCATCCGGCGAGGTCTGGAGCCGAGTCATACGTCCGTACATCGATACCGCCTCCAAGCCTAGACACACGCAACCCGGTATCCGGGTCAGGTCCCGATGAGCCTACTCCTCCAGGCCGGCAATGACCGCCCGAGTTTCCTGGCCATCGGGAAGCCGTCACCGGTGCCGGGACGAGGCTTACTCCGGCCTTGATTTCTGGCCGCTGGATGCGCCTCGCTTTCGCGGCAGGCGCAGCGTCGCATAGCGGTCCCGCCGGTATTCGTCCACCCACTGTCGAGAGCTCCGCCACGTTCCATCCTCGGCTCGAACCGCCTTCAGCCGGGAGCGTCGCGCGGCGTTACGCAGTGCCACCACCGAAAGGTCTTTCGCCGCCAACGCCTCCAGTGGGACGAGCTTCGCCGGTCCCGCCACCGCGGGCAGGACGAAGCGGCTGAGGTTATCGAGAACCGCGCGGGCGATGATCTCGCCCAACGGCCCCGGATCGCCTCGGTCGGCGCGGTTCAGGGCATCCAGGTAGCGATCTCGACGGCGCTTCAGGATGATCGCGGGCGGGTAACCGAGCCGAACCAGCAGAAGGTTCATGAGCAAACGGCCGGCGCGGCCGTTGCCGTCGATGAAGGGATGGATGCGTTCGAACGCCGCATGCCGCGCCGCCAGCGCCTCCGCGATGGGCAACGGCTCGCGATGCAGGCCGGCGACGCGATCCACCCAGTCGCGGACCAGCGCGGGTATCTCGGTGTGGCTCGGTGGTTTCATCTCGTGCTTGAAGGCGTGGATGTCATGCCGGCGCCAGTTGCCCGGGCTTTCCTCTTCGGAGGCGTCCGGATGTGGAGCAACTTCCCAGACGGGCGTCATGGCCAGCCGGTGAACATGGCGGACTTCGGTAAGGGTGAGCAACTTGCCGCTGGTCCATGGGCCAGAGCTCAAAGCCTGGCTGTACACCCATTGAGCTGCGGCTGCGTAGCCGCTGACCTCCAGGTAGTCCTTGAGTTCCTTGCTGCCAACTGCCTTGCCGTCGCGGAGAAGAACCTCAACTTCTCGCAGGACGAGGGTGTTGCCCTCCAGGCCGGTTGAGTTGTGGGCCTCGTGATACCAGATGTCGGTCCAGATGCTCTCGGCCTCATCGGGCGATGGCAGGCCACCGAGGCGACTCTTCAGTTCCTCAACCATGAAGGCGAGTCGGACGTGCAACGCTTCCCTGGTGGGACGCCCACGGCTCGTAGCTCGAGCAGTCTTAGGTAGGTTGCGCATATGACTGGCTAGTCAATTGTACAACTCAACCTAGTTAGGTTGCGATATCTTTCCCTGGCGAAATCCCCAACCCAACCTAAGTGAGTCACCGCAAGTCCTCACTGAACTCTTTGTGGCGGAGCTTGCATTCCAGCGTGTGGTTGGGTAACCACAACTCGCTGGCGCCAGCACGTCTGGCGCGGATCGTGCCGGCCACGGTGGCCGCTCGCGCGCTTGCCGAACTGCGCAGCGATCATCTCGGCCGAGAGCCGAGGCACATCCGCTGCCGACGGCCCGCACACCCGCACCTCCGCGCCGAGTTCCCGCAACCCCCACGGCGAGTCACGTCTGCTCAACGAGGGCCGTTCCTACCTGTGCATTGTGTTGACGATGCGTTCGACCTGCTTGACGTGCGTCCGTTCATGGCCGGCCAGCCACCGGCCGTAGAAAAGCACGGTCCGTTCCAGCACCTTTCCCGCGCCCGTCACCGTCGCCGTGCGTGACCAACCTTCGCGAGGCAACGGTTCCAGGGCGGCCAGTAGATCGGCGCGCTGCGTGGCAAAGGAGCGCAACGAGGGCCCGAATTCAAGCTCGCGGTAGTCCGTCTTTTTGATCCAGGTGAGGGGATTGACCGCCCGCAGCGTCGGCGTTTCCTCGGCGATCATCGCCTCCATGCAGTTGCCCCAGACGTCAGCACACGCACGGAGATGGGCGAGCACATCGTTGGCGGACCACTCATCGCGGTGGGGGTTGGCATGCAACTCCGGTGGTGCCAGACCGGCGGTGAGAGTCGCGATGCGCCGCGGCGTCTCCTCGAGCAGGGTCAGAACCCGCTCGATCGTGAGTGATTTGTTGGGCACCGCGTCATCTTGGCTGAGATCCGAATCGTTCGGAGCATCCGGTCGTATTCGACAATGTCATGTCAGAGGGCTGTTGAGCATCCAATCCGGGCAGGACCGCGGGCAAGACGTCGAGTTCATTGCCTCGTTCACGCGCTGCGTGGCCGTAGCCCTCGACATTTCCATCGCCGACGTGCCGCAGCCAGATGCTATGGGGAGTGATTGGAAAGGGCAACTCCGCCAGTGGCTAGCGCGGCGCCATCTGGGTCTGGTGCGGCTTGCCGGCGCCACCACCTTCGAATGGCCCGGTTACTGGATCGCGGTCGCGAAGCGAAACGATTCTCAACGCGATGCCGCTGTTCTCATGTTC
>SCQL01000005.1 GCA_004299235.1 bacterium | reverse complement strand
CTGAGCAAGCTCCGGCACATCCGCGTCGGTGCCGCCCACAAGAACCGGAAGGTTCGCCTGTTCGTCGCCGGTGCCGACGTCCGCATCGTCACCGAGGACGGTCAGCTTCTCAGAGCCCTCGCCCTCGAGCCAAACCGAAGCCACTACGGTCTTGCAGGCCGCTGGCCTGTGCACAATGTCCTGCAACAGGTGTCCTCGATGTCTTGAGACAGGACATTGGTGGACCCGAGGGTGTGAGAGTTCAGTAGTTACCGGACCGGCCGGGCATAGCATGTCTCAGGTGATACCGGACCGCCACTGGAGGTCGCGGCATGCAACTGGCAAGGTTCCTGGTCGAGGCGGTCGTGCTGGGCAAGCAAAGCCCGAATCAGCTGGTCCGTGAACACCGATCTCGCGCAGCTGGTTCTATGAGCTGCTGGCTCGCTACCGTCGCGACGGACCCACTGCCCTAGAGCCCAGACCCCACCGCCCTGCCGCCTGTCCTCATCAGGTCGACAAGACCGTCGTTGACGCCATCCTCGAGCTCCGCGCCGAGCTCTCTGCGGCCGGGCTCGACGCCGGTCCCCAGACCATCCTCCACCACCTCCGCGGCCGTTTCGAAAAGACCCCATCTCGAGTCACGGTCTGGCGCATTCTCAAGCGCCAGGGCCTGATCACCCCGGAGCCTCACAAACGCCCCAAGGCTTCTTTTGTCCGCTTTGAAGCGGAGCTGCCCAACGAGCTCTGGCAAATCGACGCCACCGAGTGGCACCTGGCCGACTCGAGCAAGGTCGAGATCCTCAACCTCATCGACGACCACTCCCGTCTCTGCCTGGCTTCGGTCGCCGTCCAAACCGTACGAGCCGCGGACGCCGTCCAGACCTTGTATTCGGCTGTCGAGGAATTCGATCTCCCTGCCCGCTTCCTCAGCGACAACGCGGCCGTCTTCAGCGGCAAGTCGCGACGCGGCCGCGTGGCTCTGGAGTCAGAGCTCGACCGCCTCGGCATTCAGTGCGTGCACTCCACTCCCTATCACCCCCAGACCTGCGGCAAGGTCGAACGCTTCCACCAGACCTTGAAGCTCTACCTCGCCCGGCAGGCTCCGGCCGAATCGATTGCCCACCTGCAGCTCCAGCTCGATGCTTTCCGCACCATCTACAACCAACAGCGCCCACACCGAGCCCTCGATGGGCGCACACCTTGGCAGGCCTTCAACGCTCGACTCAAGGCATCCCCTTGGCTGGCTCAGCCCCAGGTCAATTACCGCATCCGTCGCGACCGGCTCGATGGCGGCGGCCGAGTCACACTCCGCTACCTGAGTCGGCTCCGCCACTTCCAGGTCAGCTACAAGCACCGCGGCGAACCAGTCATGCTCCTGGTCGCCGGCGACCACGTGCGCGTCATCGCCGAAGATGGCGCACTGCTGCGCGAAGTGACACTGGGTCCCAGCCGCGATTACCAGCGCTCTGCCCCGCCTAAACTGGTCCGGAATCAGGTGAGACAGCGGTCCGCTTCTACCTGAGACATGACATTGGTGGACCCGAGGGGATTCGAACCCCTGACCTTCTGAATGCCATTCAGACGCGCTCCCAACTGCGCCACGGGCCCACGACGCGCACGATGCGCAGTCAGATGATGATACCGCCCGCTTCAGGTCTCACTCCGGCGCCGCCGCTAGCGTCTCCTCGAGTCATCGGGTCGAGTTTCAGGCCGGTGAAAACGATCGTGGTGAGCTATGCACCCCTAACGACAACACCAAGCCCGTTAAGGACTAACGGCTCGGTCGGCTCGGTCGGCTCGATCGGTTCCCCGCCGGCCACCGCCGGCGCCGATTGCGATCCACGCCGCGGGGCTGAGCCTGCGCCGGAGCCGGAGCATGCGCCTCCATTGGCCGGCGCTCACGGTAGTGCCAGCCGCCCTCCTCGAGCAAACGGTTGGCGTCGAGTTCGCGGATGTCGGGCGCGCCTTGGCGGCTGAGCTTCACCCACGCGGGCTCGTCCTCCGGCGTCACGAACGTCAGCGCGCGACCGGTCTCCCCCATTCGCGCAGTCCGTCCGACGCGGTGAGTGAGCCACTGCGCTGACTCGGGTAGCTCGAAGTTCACCACCAGTCCGACGTTGTCCACGTCGATACCGCGGGCCGCCACGTTGGTAGCGACCAGGATCTGGCTCCGCCCCTCGCGAAACGAAGCCATGGCACGGTCGCGGATGGACTGCGACAGATCTCCCTGCAACTCCACCGAGTTGTGCCCGAGCTGGCGCAGGTTGTGATTGAGCTTCTTGACGCCGTGCTTGGTGCGGCCGAAGACGATCGCCGTTCCGCCATGACGGCGCAGCAGCCGGCTCAACGTCTGCAGCTTCTGCTCGCGCCCGATGCGCAGCATGCCGTGCTCGAGGCGCTCGGCGTGGTGCGACTCCACACGCACCTGCACCGGTTCGTGTGTGTGCTTTTCGACCATGCGGGTCACCCAGCTCGGCATCGTCGCCGAGGCGAGCACCGTCTGCGGCTCGTAGGTGAGGCCCAAAATCCGCTCGACCGACGGAGCGAATCCGGCGTCTAGCATCTCGTCCGCTTCGTCGAGCACCAGGTACTCGATTCGGGAAAGCGAGAGCAAGCCCTGGCCGAGCAGGTCAAGGATGCGTCCGGGCGTGCCCACGACCACGTCGACTCCCCGCCGCAGAGCCAACCTCTGCGTGGCGTAGCCGACGCCACCGTACAGCACGGTTGTGCGCAGTCCGCCGGACAGCGAGCGAAGGACCTTCTCCACTTGGAGCGCCAGCTCTCGCGTCGGGGCGACGACCAGGGCGCGCGGCCCCGCGCCACCCTTGGTCAGGCGCTCGACCAACGGGACGAGGTACGCCAGGGTCTTGCCCGACCCAGTCGGCGCCTCGATGACGACGTCGCGCCCGTCCAGGAGGGCTGGGATTGCTTCCGACTGCACCTGAACCGGTTCGGCGATACCCTGAGCGGCCAGGGCCGCCAATGTGCGCGGGCCCACGCCCGCTTCGGCGAATGATGACAACGTATTCTCCTGATCCTCTCGTTTTTCGTATTTGTTCGCGACGATCAGGACACCGTTATCGTGACGGCGAGAGAGGACCCGAGCGGAGCGGGCCGGCGTACCGGCCGTGAAACTCAGTCTACGTGGTTGCCAGAATCGCCGTCGTTTCAGTCACCATGTTGACCCTCATGAATGTCCTGGTCACCGGCGGCACGGGCGCGCTCGGCCATCACGTCGTGGAGCGGCTGCGCGGGTCCGGACATCGCGCGCGCATCCTCAGCCGCAGGCCCGGGGAGGGCGATGATTGGGTGCAGGGCGACCTCGCCACCGGCGCGGGCCTCGAGCAGGCGGTGACGGGGATGGACGCGATCGTCCATGCCGGCTCCAACGCATCTCAACCGCGGAAATACCACGACACCGACGTCCTCGGCACGCGCCGGCTGCTGGCCATGGCGCGCGAAGCGCGGGTGCGGCACGTCGTCTATGTCTCGATCGTCGGCATGGAGGGCGTCGTCTATCCGTACTACAGACACAAGCTCGCGGCGGAAGCCGTGATGCGGGAGAACATCGTGCCGTGGTCGATCCTGCGGGCGACGCAGTTTCACACTCTCATGGAGCTCTTCCTCGAACGCTTCTCGACCCTCCCCGGCCTCACCACGGTGCCGTTCGGGTGGCGGTTCCAACCCGTCGACACCCACGACGTCGCCGCGCGCCTGGTCGAGGTGGTCGCCGGCAGCCCTGCCGGCCTGCTCCCCGACTTCGGCGGTCCTGAGGTGAGGGATTTCAAGAGCATCGCCCAGTCGTGGCTGGCGGCAAAAGAGTTGCGCAAGCACCTCGTCAACCTGTGGCTGCCGTTCAGGTTCAGCCGTCAGTTCGCCGAAGGCCGCTTGCTCTGCCCCGAACATGCGGACGGCACGATCACCTTCGAGCAGTACCTGGCCGCCAAGTACCCCGCACGAGCATGAACCGCATGGTCGATCGCTTCGGCAGGACGGGATTCGCCGCCATCACGAGCCTTGTCTGGGCGATCCCGACGGCCGCGTGGGCCGGCTCCGCCGACCTCTCACCGATCGACCAGACCGCCTACCCGGGGATCGCTCTCGCCATCGGCCTGGCGATGCTCGTGGTTTGGCTGGTGCTCCTCACCCGCCTGGGAAGGATCCCGGTGTCAGCGCGCCAGCGACGCCTCGATCTCGTGCAGATGTCCACGCATGAAAGGCGCTGGACCCTCGCGCTGATCGCATTCGTCACCGGGCTCATCGCCTGGCTGAACGGCGCCGCCACCGTCGACTGGGGCCCGCTCGCGGCAGCGGTCGGCGGCGGGAAGGTCGGACCCGCGCTGTTCACCGCCGCGCTGGCGGCGTTTCCCATCGCCATGCTCATCGGGATCTGGATCAGCTGGCGCCAGGCGAGCGCCGCCTTCCACCGCCGGATCGCCACCACCCGCTAGGCGCCCCACTCTCCCGGGAATAGATGCTTGCGCAGGCAAGTAGTTAGGTTAACTGCGGTCTGCATCCGCTCAATTCCGGGAGGAACCAATGGTCAGGTACGAAATCGATCCAGCACACTCAACAATCGGCTTTTCAGCCAAGCATATGGCCGTGTCCACGGTGCACGGCCACTTCAGCAAGTTCGAGGGCGGCTTCGAAGGGCCCGAAGACGACGAGACGAAAGCGCGCGGCGAGCTGAAGATCGAGGTCGCGAGCATCGACACCCGCGCCGACATGCGCGACAACCACCTCCGCTCCGCCGACTTCTTCGACGCGGACAAGTTCCCCTTCATCACCTTCAAGGTCACCGGCGTCGAACCGCGCGACGGCGACAGCTACCACGTCCTCGGCGATCTGACGATCAAGGAGACGACCAGGCCGATCACGCTCGAGGCCAGCCTCGACGGCCGCGTTCCCGACCCGTTTGGCGGCAAGGAGCGGCTCGGCGTCACCGCCACGGGCCACATCAACCGGATGGACTTCGGCCTGAACTGGGACGGTCTGGCGGGTGCCGTGCCGATGGTCAGCCACACCATCAAGCTGAACATTAACGCCGAGATCGTGGTCAAGGCGTCCGAGCTCGCCGAGGCTTCTTAAGCGGTTCCTCCGAGGGGTCGGGGAAATCCCGGCCCCTTCCTATTAATACGTGTTAATACGTGTCCAAGGAGCAAATACGATGAGCGCCGTGACCAAGGTCAGCCAGACCAAGGCGGTCCAGGTGTGGGAGGGCCTCGCCCGCCTTCACAGCACCATGACCGCAGCGCTCGAGCAGGACATGCTGCCCAAGGCTGGCATTCCGCTCGGCTGGTACCAGGTGCTCGCCCACCTGCATCATGCGCCTGGCGCCATGCTCCGCTTCCAGGATCTGGCGCGCGTCGCCGGTATCACCGACAGCGGCGCTTCGCGCCGGCTGGAGCAGATGATCAAAGCCCGCCTGATCGACCGCCGCTCCTGTCCGACGGACCGGCGTGGCGTGTACGCGCACCTGACGGAAAGGGGCACGGCGGCATACGAGAAAGCGCACGCCGTCTTCCTGCGCAGCCTGAATCGCAATCTAGGCAGCCAGCTGGAACCGGATGAGGCGGACGTGATGAACGCCGCGCTTTCGCGAATCACCAACCTTCTTGCGGAGGACGAAAGCTAGCTCGCCTCCGCCATCTTCGCCAGGTTGGCGAGCAGGGTCCCGAACTCCTTCGACACCTGCGGGCCCAGCACCCCCCGCATAATCGGCCCCAGCGGGCCCTTGACCTCGACCGTCTGGCTGATCTTGGTCTTGGCGCCGGCCGGCACGATCCGGCAGTTGAATCGGAATCTCGTCCCCGGAACGACACTGGTCTCGAGGGCAAAGCCGCGGCCCTGCTGGACGTCGAGCAGGGTCATCTTGTGGTGCTGTCCGGCACGCGTGTTCATGATCGCGTTGGTCCCGCTGGCAAACGGCCCGCTCATCTCCATGGTGCTGACGTTGGGGTTCCATTCACCCCACGTCGTGGTGTCCGACCAGATCCTCCAGACCCGATCCGCCGAGGCGGTGGTCTCGACCGACGTTCCGTACTCAGCCATGGCTCCTCCCTTTTGGTCGTGTGACCGGCGGATCACCCCAGAACACGCACATTTATAGTCCCGTTGTGAACGCGACACCAGCTCCGATCGACCTCGCGGCGACGTTCGGCGAGAATCGATTCGAGCAGCGCGACGCCTTCACCGCGGTCGTGCACGGCCTGGGCGTTCGGGCGCAGCAGCTGTGGAGCGGGGTCAGCCCTCGGCCGGTTTGAGCGCGCCCGCCGGGACGGTCACGGGAGCGGCCCTCTCCTTCGTCCAGTTGAGGAGGACGATCACGACCAGCAGCAGCGCGGTGCCGGCCACCTGCACCGGGTAGAGCGGCTGGCTGAAGCCCCACGGCGGAGGCGCCGATGCGATCAGCGTCGCCGCGACCGGATACGCCATCTCGGCGATGGTCGCCAGCGAAGCCGGAGTCCGCGAAAGCGCACGGTAGTAGAGGAGGAGGGCGAGCAGGCCCGGTATCAGCGCGATGGCGAGCAGGTTGGGCAGGAAATCACTCACCTGGTAGTGGCTGAAGCCGCCGGGGCCGTACTGGACCAGGGCGATCACCACCAGCACCGGCAGAGCCAGGATGAAGCGCAGCGACGTCATGCTCCAGAAGCTGATGGAGCCGAGGGCAAAACGGCCGAGGACGGTCCCGCTCGCCCACAGGGCGGCCGCGCCCAGCGCGAGCAGTCCCGCCTCCAGCCGGCCCTTCTGCAGCGCGGATACGGGAGCGGCCGGATCCTGCGCGAAGACCACCAGGTACACGGCGACCAGGGCGACCCCGACCGCCGGCCAGAACCATGGGCGCCGGCGCTCGCCCAGCACGAGCCATGCGAGCACGATGGCGATCACCGGTTGGGTCTGCTGGAGGACGAAGGTCTCGGCGAAGATCCGGTACGAGAACGAGGCGGTGAACAGGATGGTCGCCAGGGACTGCGCCCCCGCGGCGATCAGCCCCACCGCCAACCAGCCACGGGGACCGAGATGACGCAGCTCCCGCCAGCTCCGCACGAGCACCGGCAGCAGGAACAGGCTGACCAGCGCGTCCTCGGCGACCACGATCTGCGTGGGGCTCAGGTGGCTGATCAGCTGGTTGCGGAAATAGGCATCGGAGGCCCAGAGCGTGGCGGCGACCGCGACGAGGACGACCGAGTAACGATCCACGCTCGCCCCGCCCAACCGCCCGTTCACTCGATACTCCACCTCATCGGTTTCGCGTTCGAAACCAGCCAACAACACATGGCGCCCCAGGTTACGTCAACACCCCGGCCTCATCAACCCTGGGCAACGAGCCGCGCGCCGCGCGGCAAGGTTGGCTGGCGACCTGAATTTGACACGGACTCGCGGCGGGAGCATCTTTAGCTGTGCATCAGAGGTTGCCAGGGCCACTTCCCTGGCGCTGTTTTTAGGAGGCATTGGAGATGGCTGAAGTCAGATCCGCGGCGCCACCGGTAGCAGCGATTGCTAACCCAGCCGCGTTAGGGCTCGGCGGTTTCGCCCTCACCACCTTCGTGCTGAGCACCCATAACGCGGGCCTGGCGCCAGACCTCACGTGGGTGGGCTTGGCATTCTTCTATGGCGGGCTGGCGCAGTTTTGCGCCGGCATGTGGGAGTTCCGGACCGGCAACACGTTCGGCGCCACCGCCTTCTCGACCTACGGCGCCTTCTGGCTGGCCCTCGCCAGCTTTGTCGTCCTCCTCCTCGCCGGCAAGGTGCCTTCGAAGGACGTCAGCAGCGACCTCGGGTGGTTCCTGCTGTCGTTTGCCATCTTCAACACCTACATGCTCTTCTGGAGTGCGCGCGTCAACATCGCGGTGTTCCTGGTCTTCCTGACTCTGGAGGTCACCGAGATCCTGCTCTTCATCGGCTTCTTCTCGAATTCCACGGGCCTCGTCAACCTCGGCGGATGGGTTGGCATCCTCACGGCGATCGTCGCCTGGTACACGTCCGCCGCCGTGGTGGCCAACAGCATGCGCGCCAAGCCCATACTGCCCGTCGGCACAGCGATCTGGGTCTAGGCACAATTTATAGTCAGCGAAGGCCGGCCGTCACCAGGCTCCGGCCTGTGACGGCCGGTGATGGCGCTATACCAGGCATGGAGGGCAGACGATGAGCGAAGTCCAGGTCTCCGAGGCGGAGATTGCGGTCCACTGGCGTGAGGAGGAGTACTACTCCCCACCACCGAAATTCATCGGCCAGGCGAACGCGAACGATCCCGCCATCTTCGATCGGTTCGCCGAGAAGAACTTTCCCGAGTGCTTCAAGGAGTACGCCGACCTGCTCACGTGGGAGAGGTACTGGCACACCACGCTGGACACGAGCAATCCACCGTTCTGGAAATGGTTCGTCGGCGGCCGCCTGAACGCGTCATACAACTGCGTCGACCGGCACCTGGCGAAGTACCGGAACAAAGCCGCCTTCATCTGGGTCCCCGAACCGGAGAGCCAGAACACCCTGGCGATCACGTATCAAGAGCTCTACGAGCGCGTCAACGAGTTCGCCGCGCTGCTTCGAGACTTCTGCGGGGTCAAGACCGGCGACCGGGTCACCTTCCACCTGCCCATGGTCCCGGAGCTCCCGGTCTCCATGCTCGCCTGTGCCCGCCTGGGCGTCATCCACTCCGAGGTGTTCGGCGGGTTCAGCGGCGCCGCCTGCGGCGATCGCATCGCCGACTCCGGCAGCCACATCCTGATCACGATCGACGGCTACTACCGGAACGGCGATCTTCTCGACCACAAGGCCAAGGCCGATGAGGCTGTGGCGGCGGCGGAGAAGGCCGGCCACAAGGTCGACAAGGTCCTGGTGTGGCAGCGCCACCCTGGGACCAACTCATCCAAGACCCCGATGGTGAAGGGCCGTGACTTCTTCGTCAACGAACTGCTCGCCGGCTTCCGCGGCAAGATCGTGGAGCCCGTATCCATGCCGGCCGAGGCGCCGCTGTTCTTGATGTACACCAGCGGCACGACGGCCCGACCCAAGGGCTGCCAGCACAGCACCGGCGGCTACCTCGCCTACGTCGCCGGCACGTCGAAGTACTACCAGGACATCCACCCCGAAGACACCTACTGGTGCTTCGCGGACATCGGCTGGATCACGGGCCACTCGTACATCGTCTACGGCCCGCTGGCCCTGGCCGCGACCAGCGTCATGTATGAAGGCGTGCCCACCTACCCCGATCCCGGTCGGCCCTGGAGGATCGCCGAGCGCCTGGGAGTCAACATCTTCCATACGGCGCCGACGACCGTCCGGATGCTGCGCAAGCTCGGCCCGGACGAACCCAAGAAGTACAACTACCACTTCAAGCACATGACCACGGTCGGCGAGCCGATCGAGCCCGAGGTCTGGCGGTGGTACTACAACGTCGTCGGCAAAGGCGAGGCGGTCATCGTCGACACCTGGTGGCAGACGGAGAACGGCGGGTTCCTGGGGAGCACCCTGCCCGCGCTGCAGAAGATGAAGCCCGGAAGCTGTGGCCCCGGCGTCCTGGGCATCTATCCCGAGGTCCTCGACGAGAAGGGAAGCGCCGTGCCCGCGGGCAGTGGCAAGGCCGGCAACATCTGCATCCGCAACCCGTGGCCTGGCATTTTCCAGACGGTCTACGGCCAGCCTGAACGGTTCGTGCAGATCTACTACGAGAAGTACTGCAAGGACAAGAAGAGCAAGGATTGGCGCGACTGGCCCTACTTCGCCGGCGACGGCGCGCTCCACGCCGAGGACGGCTACTTCCGGATCATCGGGCGCGTTGACGACGTCATCAACGTCGCCGGACACCGGCTGGGCACGAAGGAGCTCGAATCGGCGAGCCTCACGGTCGAAGAGATCGCCGAGGCCGCTGCCGTGCCGGTGATGGACGAGTTGCGAGGACGGGCGGTCGAGATCTACGTCGCCCTCAAGCCCGGCCTGAAGCCGAGCCAGCAGATCGAAGACAAGGTGTCGGCCGCAATCGAGAACCTGATCGGCAAGATCGCGCGGCCGAAGGCGGTCTGGATCGTCCCGGACATGCCGAAGACGCGCTCGGGCAAGATCATGCGGCGTGTCATCGCCGGCATCTCCAACTTCACGGGTACCGGCGACATCACGACGCTGGCGAATCCCGAGGTCGTGCAGACCATCCTCCACCAGGTCCAGACGAGCAAGGTCGAGCGAGGCCAGGTGCCGCGCGAGCTGTCCCCGCGGGAGCTGGAGGAGATCAAAGCGTTCGGCAAGGTCGACTGACCGCCGGCCTTCGGGGAGGGCGGGCACGCCCCGCCCTCCCCGCCCTCCGCGTCAAACGCGGGCGTTGACGCACCTCCAGGTGGGTGATAGGTTCGTCTCGACCACGCTCCGGCCGCGCTCAACCGAAAGGAGGGGTAGCACTTGGACGACCATGCGCACCACGCCGACGTCCGTGACCTCGCGAGGTTCGGCTACAAACAGGAGTTGCGCCGGGCGCTGGGGGTCTATTCCAGCTTCGCCGTCGCCTTCTCCTACATCTCGCCGTCGACCGGCATCTTCACTCTATATGCCCTCGGCCTCGGCATCGGCGGGCCGGCCTTCATCTGGAGCTGGCCGATCGTCGTCGTCGGGCAGCTGATCATCGGCCTCAACTTCGCCGAGGTCAGCTCCCACTTCCCGGTCGCGGGCTCGGTCTACCAATGGACCAAGTACCTGTCCAACCGGACGTACTCGTGGTTCACCGGCTGGATCTATCTCTTCGCCGGCGTGCTGACCGTCACCGCCGTCGACGTGACGGTCCCGATCGTCCTCATCCCGCTCCTGAACGGGCTTGGCATCAACATCCCCAACAACACGCAGAGCCAGATCATCATCGCCGCGATCATCCTCGTCAGCACCACGCTCCTGAACATCTTCGGCGTCAGGCTGGTGGCCATCGTCAACAACACCGGTGTGGTCTTCGAGATCCTCGGCATGGTCGTCTTCGCGCTGATCCTGCTGATCTTCTACTCGCATCATTCGCCCGGCGTCATCTTCGACACCAGCACCCTGAGCGCCGGCGGAGCCAACCCCTTCGGCACGTTCATGGCGGCCATGTTCATGTCGCTGTTCGTGATCTACGGCTTCGACACCGCGAGCACCCTGGCCGAAGAGACCAGGAACCCACGGCGGGAAGCGCCGCGCGCGGTCATCGCGGCCATCATCGGGGCGGCGGTGATCGGCGCCATCTTCCTGTTCGCCACCCTGCTCGCGGTCCCCGGCAACATGAGCGATTACGTGGCGGCGATCGGGCAGGGCAAGGCCGCCCCGCCCGTGGACATCATCACCGGGAACCTTCCCGGGTGGGCGGCCAACCTGTATCTGTTCATCGTCTTCGCGGCCATCTACGTCTGCTGCCTCGCCATCCAGACCTCGACCATCCGGCTGGCGTTCGGCATGGCGCGGGACGGCAAGCTCCCGCTCGGGCAGGTGTACAACAAGGTCAGCCCCAGCCTGCACACGCCGATCGGCACGTGCATCGTGATCGGCGGCCTGTCCGCGATCCCCCTGCTCTACTACGCCGGCGCCGGCATCATCGCGATCGCCGCGACCGGGATGATCTACACCTCCTACTTCCTCGGCAACGTCGCCATCCTCATCGCGCGAAGGCGCGGCTGGCCGAAGGAGGCCGCGCCGTTCAAGCTCGGCAGCTGGGGCACGATCGTCAACCTGCTCGGACTGCTCTGGGGCGGCAGCATGCTCGTGAACTTCCTGTGGCCGCGACTCAGCAGCAACCCGCCGCTGAGCTCTCTGCCCAACGTCCCCAACCTGGGGCCCCTGGGCGGCATCCCGATCTTCGAAGCGACCATCGGCGTGATCGTGCTCGTCGGGCTCATCTATTACGCGCTGGCGCAGCGCGGGATGCCCGACACCGCCGCGATCCAGCCGGCCGAAGCGACGGCCTGAGGAACCACGGGGCCGGGTGGTGCACCCGGCCCCGATCTCCCCCTGAGAGCAACGCCTTGAGAGCCCACGCCCGCGCGGTCGTGATCGGCGGCGGCGTCGGCGGCGCCGCCATCCTCTACTGGCTGGCGCGCCTCGGCTGGACCGAGACGGTGCTGCTCGAGCGCTCGCGCGTCACCAGCGGCTCGACCTTCCACTCCGCCGGCCTGGTCGGCCAGCTGCGCGGTTCGCTCAGCCTGACCCGGATGATGATGAACTCGGTCGACCTCTACCGGTCGCTGGCCCAGGAGGTCGGGCTGGAGACCGGCTGGCACGAGGTCGGCTCGCTGCGGCTGGCCTCCAGCCAGGAGCGGATGGAGGAGCTGGCGCGGCAGGCCGGCTGGGCGAAGACCTTCGGCCTGCCGCTGGAGCTCGTCTCCGCGCGGGAGGCGCAGCGGATGTTCCCGCCGATGTCGACGGACGGCGTCCTGGGTGCGGCCTACCTGCCGACCGACGGCTACATCGACCCGAGCCAGCTGACCTTCGCGCTGGTCGAAGGCGCCCGCCGCCGGGGCGCTGAGATCTGCGAGGACACGCGCGTCAGCGCCATCGAGGTGGCGGGCGGGCGGGTCTGCCGCGTCATCACGGAGCGCGGCAACATCGACACCGAGCTGGTGGTCAACGCGGGCGGCATGTTCGCGCCCGAGATCGGCCGCATGGCCGGCGTCAACGTGCCGCTGATCGCGATGGCGCACGAGTACCTGATCACCAGGCCGGCCGGCCTGCCGCTCGACATGCCGACGATGCGCGACCCGTCCCTGCTCGTCTACTACCGGCCGGAGTCGGGCGGCCTGATCATGGGCGGCTACGAGCGCGACCCGGCGCCGTGGGGCATGGACGGCATCCCCCCGGATTTCAACGGCCGGCTGCTCGAGCCGGACTGGGACCGGTTCGAGCCGCTGATGAACAACGCGATCGTCCGGACCCCGTCCATCAAGGAGGCGGAGGTCGTGCGCCTGGTCAACGGGCCCGAGGCGTTCACCCCCGACGGCGAGTTCATCCTCGGCCCGAGCGAGGTGCGGGGCTTTTGGGTGGCGGCGGGGTTCTGCGCCCACGGCCTGGCCGGCGCGGGCGGGATGGGCCGCCTGGTCGCGGAATGGATCGTGGACGGCCGCCCCGGCCTGGACGCGTGGGAGATGGACTCCCGCCGGTTCGGCCCGCACTACACGAGCCGGGAGCACACCCTCGCCCGGACGCGGGAGGTCTACTCCACCTACTACGACGTCAAGTACCCGGGTCATGAGCGAAGCGCCGGCCGGCCGCTCCGCCTCTCACCCGCGTACCCGCGTCTGGCCGAGCTCGGCGCGGCGTTCGGCGAGAAGTCGGGCTGGGAGCGGGCCAACTGGTTCGAGCCCAACGGCGCCCGCGGCGATCAGAGCCTGCGGCCTCGCGGCTGGGCGGGCACGCTGTGGTCGCCGGCGATCGGCGTCGAGCACGCGGCGTGCCGCCAGACCGCCGCCCTCTTCGACTTCACGTCGTTCGCCAAGGTCGAGGTGCGAGGCCGTGGCGCCGCGTCATTCCTCGAACGCCTGGCGGACAACCGCGTCGACCGGGCGGTGGGCGCCCTCACCTACACGCAGATGCTCAACGAGGGCGGCGGGATCGAATGCGACTTCACGGTCACACGCCTGGCCGAGGACCGCTTCCGGATCATCACCGGCACCGCCTTCGGTCAGCACGACCTGTCGTGGGTCAAAGACCACGCGCCGAGCGACGGCTCGGTGCAGGTCGAAGACGTGACCTCGGCCTACGCGTGCATCGGGCTGTGGGGCCCGGCCGCTCGCGACATCCTGCGCCCGCTCACCCCGACCGACCTCAGCCCTGCCGCATTCCCGTTCATGACCGCCAAGCAGCTCGCGATCGGCTCCGTGCCGTGCCTGGGCCTTCGCGTCACCTACGTCGGCGAGCTCGGTTGGGAGCTTTACTGCCCGGCGGAGTTCGGCCTCCGGCTGTGGGACACGATCTGGGAGGCGGGCGGGGACAGGGGCCTGGTGGCGGGCGGCTACAAGGCCGTCGATTCACTGCGCCTGGAGAAGGGCTATCGGGTTTGGGGCGCGGACATCGGCCCGGAGGTTGATCCGTACCAGAGCGGCCTCGGTTTCTGCGTCAAGCTCGACAAGGGCGATTTCATCGGACGCTCGGCTCTGACGCGGAAGCTCGAGGCGCCGGCAAGCACGCGGCTCGTGTGCCTGGTGCTGGACGACCCGCGTTCGGTCGCGCTCGGCTCCGAGCCGGTGCGCGTCGGTGGCGACGTTGTCGGCCGGGTGACCAGCGGAGGCTACGGTTATTCGGTCGAGCGGTCGATCGCCTACGCGTTCGTGCCGGCGAGCACGGCCGTCGGCACTGCGGTCGAGGTCGAGATCTTCGGCACGTGGGTGAGCGGCCAGGTGGCGAAGGAACCGCTGTACGACCCCACCGGACAGCGGGTGCGCGCCTAGGCCGAGATCGCGCTCAAACCCGATCCCGAGGCCGAGCCGCCTCGAGGTGCTGCTCGAAGGCCCGATCGGCGGCCGTCCGCCCCAGACGTTCGAAGTGCTTGGCCGCGTAACCGGTGAAGTCGAAGTCGAGCTCCGAGATGCCGCTCTGCAGCACCCCCCACATCGCCTCGCGAAAGTCCGACATGAACCGCATGAGCCGCAGCGCGGCGAGGTCCGACGGCCGTTCGACGCCGAAGTAGCAGGACAGGAGCGCCCGGTCGTCAGCGATCTCGAAGTCGTGATTCACGGACAGGTTGGCGAGGTCGAAGAAGCGGTCTCCCATCCCGGCGTACTCCCAGTCGACGATGCGGATCTCCCCGTCGTCCAGGAAGTTGGCGTTGAGCAGGTCGTTGTGGCAGGGCACCAGGGGCTGAGGTCCGCGCGCGCGCCGGATCCGCTCCGCCGTCTCGCGCGCGGCGGCAAACGCGTCAGGGATGGTCACCTCATAGGCCTGGGCCCGCACCCTGTACTCGTCGACGACGGCATGCGCGTCAAAGCGCCCTGGGATGGCCGCGGCGCCGTGCACCTTGCGCAGCGCGCCGGCCACCCGCAGCAGAATCTCCGGCGTGCGGATCTCCTCCGGCGCCAACCGGCGGCCGTCGATGAAGCGCGTGACGAGCCAGCCTTCCGGCTGGACGAAGGCGACGACGGAAGGCCCCACCCCGATCTCGTCGGCGCGCAGGCTGGCGGCGTGCTCGACGGCGCGGTCGATGCCGAGCAGCTCGGTGCGCAAGCCGCCCATCCGGAGGACATAGGACTCGCCCTCGAAGTCGACTTTGTAGTTGCGGTTGGTGATGCCGCCATCGAGCGCGAGCACCCGCGCGGGACGTCCCGGCCAGAGCCGTTCCACGGCCGCGGCGGCTTCCACAGCACGCGGAGTCTAAGCTCCAACCCCGCGCTGTGCTTGAATGAGGCACTTTCGGAGGTCAGATTGGCCAAGTCTGAGAACGGCGGTCCCGTGTTTCGCATCGGCGATGTCGCACGGCTTGTCGGAGTGAGTCCATCGACGATCCGCACGTGGGAGCGCGAGGGCCTCGTCACTCCCAGCCGTGAGGGCGGCAGCCATCGCCGGTACACGCAGGACGACATCGAACGCCTGCGCGCCGCCCAATCACTTCTGGGTCGGGGCTACGGTCACGGCGCGCTGCGGGCGATGATGCACGGCCGGGACGTACCGGAAGAAGCGCTGGCCGGCGCGCGCCTCAGGCCGGCGCGCAGGCGGCGCGGCATGTCGCTCCGCGGCGCCGCCGCCGCCGCCGGGGTGTCGGCCTCCTACCTCAGCCTGGTCGAGCGCGGACTGGCGCAGCCTTCGGTCTCGGTCCTGCAGCGCGTCGCCTCGGCCTATGGCGGCACGCTGCTCGAGTTCTTCGGCCCCACGCCACGCTCCGACGGACAGCACAAGCTCGTGCGCGCCGCCGAGAGGCGCAAGCTGCGCGGCTTCGACCGCGTCGAGATGGAACACCTCGTCGCCTTCCCGGGGGCCGTGCTCGAGATCGAGATCTTCACCGTCGCCCCCGGCGGCGGCAGCGGCGGCAGCTACTCCCACGGGGGAGAGGAGGTCCTCTTCGTCCTCGAGGGCACCCTCGAAGTCTTTCTCGACGAATCCGAGCACTTTCGCCTGGAGGTCGGCGACACGCTCTACTTCCTGAGCTCCCAGGAACATCGATGGCTCAACCCCGGCCCGGTGCCGGCCCGGATCTTCTGGGTCAACACGCCTCCGACCTTCTGAAGGCGGCACTTGACTCGCCGCAGGGCGAGTGCTAGGGTTGCCGAACCTACGCTTGTTCTGTAGTTTCAGAACGCGGTGGGCGGAGATTTGATCAGGTGGGGGCCGACGTGACATCAGGGGTTGACGAGCTTCAGGCACTGCGGGATCGCTACGTCCCGCGCGGCGTGACCAACATGCATCCCATCGTGGCTTCGCGTGCACAGGGGTCGGAGCTCTGGGACGCCTCCGGCCGCCGCTACATCGATTTCGTCGGCGGCATCGGCGTCATGAACGTCGGTCACGGCCACCCGCGCGTCATGGAGGCCGTCCGCGCGCAGCTCGAGCGCCTCACGCACACCGCTTTCCAGGTGGCGATGTACGAGCCCTACCTGCGCCTGGCGGAGCGGCTGTGCGAGGTGGCTCCGCTCCAGGGGCCGAAGAAGGCGATCTTCCTCAGCACCGGCGCCGAGGCGGTCGAGAACGCGATCAAGGTCGCGCGCGCCTACACCGGCCGCACGGCGGTGATCAGCTTTCGCGGCGGATTCCACGGACGGACGCTGCTGACGCTGAGCCTCACCGGCTCGGCCAGCCCGTACAAGCAGAACTTCGGGCCGTACGCGGCCGAGGTGTACCAGGCGCCGTTCCCGTACGAGTACAGGGGTTGGAGCACGGAGCGGGCGCTGGCCTCGCTCGAGGACATCTTCGAGTCCGACGTTTCGCCCCAGCGGGTCGCGGCGGTGATCATCGAGCCGGTGCTCGGCGAGGGCGGATTCGTGCCCGCGCCGCCGGCCTTCCTCCGCGCGCTCCGCGGGCTGACGGCGCGTCACGGCATCCTGCTCATCGTCGACGAGATCCAGACGGGATTCGGACGCACCGGCAAGTTCTTTGCCATCGAGCACTCCGGGGTGACCCCAGACCTGGTCACGGTCGCCAAGAGCCTGGCCGCCGGTTTCCCGCTGTCGGCGGTGGTCGGCCGCGCCGACGTCATGGACGCCCCCGACCCGGGCGGCCTCGGCGGCACGTACGGCGGCAACCCGGTCGCATGCGCGGCCGGCCTGGCGGTCATGGACGTCATGCGCGACGAAAAGCTGCCGGAGCGGGCGGCCAGGATCGGCTCGGTCGTGGAGGAGCGCATGCAGACCTGGGCGGCCGAGCATGAGCTGGTCGGCGACGTCAGAGTCCTGGGGGCCATGGCGGGCATGGAGCTGGTGCGCGACCGCACGGCTCGCACGCCCGCGGACAGGGAGACGGCCGGGGTGCTCGCCGCCGCGCGGGAGAAGGGGTTGATGGTCATACGGGCGGGCACGCATCACAACGTGATCCGCACGCTCATGCCGCTGACCATCCCGGACGAGCACCTCGAGGAGGGCCTGGACATGCTGGGCGCGGCTCTCGGCGAGGTCGCGCGCGCCAGCAGCGATGGCCGGTAGCTGAAGGAGGACTGCATGAGCACGTCGCCGCGGCGTCACGAGATGTTCATCGGGGGGAAGTGGACCGCCGGCACCGGCGGGACCGAGCAGGAGATCGTCAACCCCGCCACTGGAAAGGTCATGGCGCACGTGCCCAAGGGGACGGCGGAAGACGTCGACCGAGCGGTCGCCGCCGCGCGCAAGGCTTACGACGAGAGCTGGTTCGACAGCACGCCGCGCGAGCGCGGCGAAAGGCTGCTCAAGCTGGCCGACGCCATCGAGGCCCATGGCGACGAGCTCGCGCGCATGGAGTCGGAGAACGTCGGCAAGCCGCTGGCGCCCACCCGCTCCGAGGAGATCCCGCCGATCGCGGACTGCTTTCGTTTCTTCGCGGGCGCCGCTCGCCAGCTCGAAGGCCGGGCCGCGGCCGAGTACATGCCCGGTTTCACCAGCATCCTGCGCCGCGAGTCGCTGGGCGTCGTCGGCTCGATCGCGCCGTGGAACTACCCGCTGCTGATGGCGGCCTGGAAGGTCGCCCCCGCGCTGGCCGCCGGCAACACCGTCGTCCTCAAGCCCTCCGAATGGACGCCGTTGACGGCGCTCCGGCTCGCGGAGCTGGCGGCCGACATCCTGCCCGCCGGGGTGCTGAACGTCATCACCGGCGACGGCGAGCCCGTCGGCGCCGGCCTGGTCCGCCACCCGGGCGTGGCCATGGTCTCGCTGACCGGCGACGTCGCCACCGGCAAAGAGGTCGCGCGCGCCGCGGCCTCCACGCTCAAGCGCGTCCACCTCGAGCTCGGCGGCAAGGCCCCCGTCATCGTCTTCGATGACGCGGACGTCGACGCCGTGATCGAGGGCATCAAGATCGGCGGGTTCTTCAACGCCGGCCAGGACTGCACCGCCGCCACCCGCGTCATCGCCGGCCCCCAGATCCACGAGCACCTGCTGCAGGGCCTGGTCCCGGCGATCAGCGCGCTCAAGGTCGGGGACCCGCAGGCCGCCGACACCGAGATGGGACCGCTGGTGTCCGAGGAGCAGGCCCAGCGCGTGTCCGGCTTCGTCGACCGCGCGCGCCAGGACGGCGCCGAGGTGCTCACGGGCGGAGCGCGGATCCAGCGCGCCGGCTCGTGGTATTCGCCGACGGTCGTGGTGCCTTCCAGCCCCGAAGCCGAGATCGTCACGCGCGAGGTCTTCGGCCCGGTGGTCACCGTCCAGCGGTTCGGCGATGAGGAGCAGGCGCTCAGGTGGGCGAACGGGGTCGACTACGGACTCGCCGCCTCGGTCTGGACCCGCGACGTCGGGCGGGCGCTGCGCATGGCGCGGCGGCTCCAGTTCGGGACGGTGTGGATCAACACGCACATCCCGCTGGTCAACGAGATGCCCCACGGCGGCTACAAGCAGAGCGGTTACGGCAAGGACATGTCGATCTACTCGCTCGAGGAGTACACGCAGATCAAGCACGTGATGGCGTCGCTAGACTGATGGTGGCAATCGACACCAACAGGGCACCATCACCAGTTGGCGTGATCGCGCTCGCGGCGCGTCCGGCCGCCCTTCGCCTCGAGGGCGTGCGCAAGAGCTACGGGAGCGTCACCGCCGTCGCCGGCGTGGAGCTCACCGTCGCCGAGGGTGAGTTCTTCACCCTCCTCGGGCCCTCCGGCTCGGGCAAGACCACGCTGCTCCGATTGATCGCCGGCTTCGAACACGCGGATGCGGGGCGAATCGAGCTCGCCGGGCGGGACGTGACGTCTCTGCCGCCTCACCTGAGGGAGACGAACACTGTCTTTCAGGACTACGCCCTGTTCCCGCACATGACCGTCGGCGAGAACATCGGCTATGGGCTGCGCATCAAGGGCATTCCGGGACCGGAGCGCCGCCGGCGCGTCGAGCGGGCGCTGCAGATGGTGCGCCTGGTCGGGCTGGACAAGCGCCGCCCCAACCAGCTCTCCGGCGGCCAGCGCCAGCGCGTCGCGCTGGCCCGGGCGGTGGTCAACGAGCCCGAGGTCCTGCTCCTCGACGAACCGCTGGGCGCGCTCGACCTCAAGCTGCGGCAGGAGATGCAGCTCGAGCTCAAGCGAATCCAAAAAGAGGTCGGCATCACCTTCGTCTACGTGACTCACGACCAGGAGGAGGCCCTCACCATGAGCGACCGGATGGCCGTGATGACCAACGGTCAGATCGAGCAGATCGGTCCGCCCGTCGAGGTCTACGAACGGCCGGCGACCGAGTTCGTGGCCGGCTTCATCGGCATCTCGAACGTGCTGCAGCGCGACGGTGTGCGGTTCGTCGTGCGGCCCGAGAAGATCCGGATTCTGGGCGATGGCGAATCAGCCGGCCCGGGGATGACGGTCGAGCCCGGCACGGTCGAGCAGGTCGTCTACGTCGGGATGTCGACGCGCTATGTCGTGCGCCTCGACCGCGGAGAGCAGCTCGTCGCCGTGCGCCAGAACACGGACACCGCGGGCGACGCGCAGCGGCATGAGGGCCGGCCGGTGAGGCTGGCATGGACGACCGGCAACACGTATGTAATCGAGAGTAAGGGGAGGTAGGAAGTGATGAGTTCATCAGCAGGTAGCCCGGCCGGTTGGGTCCGGCTGGGGACGTTGGCCGCCGCCGCGGCCCTCGCGGTGAGCGCGTGCGGCGCGACGAGCGGCGGGGGCGGATCCACCCTCAAGCCGCCGCCGACCGCGGACATGAAGCCTCTGAGCGCGATCGGTGCGGGTGAGGGCGCGCTCAATCTCATCGCGTGGGAGGGCTATGTCGACCCGACCTGGAAGGACCAGTTCCAGAAGGACACCGGCTGCGTCGTCAACGCCAAGTACGCCGGCTCGTCCGACGAGATGGTGACTTTGATGGCCAACGGTGGTGGCGGCCAGTGGGACATGGTCTCCGCCTCGGGTGACGCCGACCTCCGCCTGATCTACGGCGGTGACGTGAGGCCGATGAACCCGGCCCTCATTCCCGACTTCGCGAACTTCCAGCCGTACTTCCAGAACCCGCCCTACAACACCATCGGCGGCGTCCACTACGGCATCTCCCTGCAGTGGGGTCCGAACACGCTGCTGTACAACAAGAAGAAGTTCCCCAACGCGCCCACCAGCTGGAACGTCATCTACGACCCGGCCAACAAGGGCCTGGTGACCGTGCCCGACAACCCGATCCAGATCGCGGACGCGGCGCTCTATCTCTCGAAGACCCAGCCCAGCCTCGGCATCAAGGACCCGTACGAGCTGACCCAGAAGCAGTTCGACGCCGCGGTCGCCCTGCTCAAGCAGCAGCGACCGCTGGTCAAGAAGTACTGGGCCCTCGCTTCAGACGAGATCTCGCTCTTCGAGAACGGCGACGCGATGGTGGGCGCCGCCTGGCCGTACCAGACCAACACCCTGGTCGCGGACGGCAAGGTGCAGGTCGCCGACACCATTCCCAGCGAGGGGGCGACGGGATGGGGCGACACCTGGATGCTGGCCACCAACGCGCCGCACCCCAACTGCGCGTACCTGTGGACCAAGTGGGTGAGCACGCCCAAGGTTCAGGCCCAGCAGGCGATCTCGTTCGGCGAGACGCCCGTCAACACCAAGGCCTGCGCCGAGATGGAGGCGCTCCAGGCCGGCTCGTGCGCCCAGTACCACGCCGACGCGCCCGGTTCGTACTTCCAGAGCATCAAGTTCTGGAAGACGCCAATCGCGACCTGCGACGACGGCAGCACCGACTGCATCCCGTACGCGCAGTGGCAGACCGCGTGGACCTCGATCACCGCATGACCTCGCGCTGAGATGGCGCTGGTCGCAGCCGGGCGGCCCCGCAAGATGCGCGGGGCCGTCCGGATCCAGGCTCTGCTCTGGCGCGTGCCGTGGCTTCGCGCGTGGCTGCTCCTGACACCGCCGCTCGCCTGGTTCGTGCTCGTCTACCTCGCGGCGCTGGTCCTGCTGCTGGTGACCGCGTTCTGGACGATCGACACGTTCACCACGCAGATCGTCCAGGTCTGGAACCTCGACAACTTCAGGACCATCTTCACCGAGCCCGCGTATCGCCGCATCATCGGCCGCACCGTGACCATGGCGGTCCTGGTCACGGTCACCGACGCGCTGCTCGCCTTCCCCTTCGCCTACTACATGGCACGCGTCGCCTCACGCCGCACCCAGACGCTGCTCTTCGCCGCGGTGCTGCTGCCCCTGTGGGCCAGCTACCTCGCGCGTGTTTACGCCTGGATCCTGATCCTCAACCACGACGGCGTCCTCAACTGGAGCCTGCAGTCGATCGGCCTGCCGCCGGCCAACATCGGTTACACGAACGTCGCGATGTGGGTCGTCTTCTCCTACATCTGGCTCCCGTTCATGATCATCCCGGTCTACGCGGCCATGGAGAGGGTTCCCGAGTCGCTTCTGGAAGCCGCCGCCGACCTCGGCGCCCGGCGCTGGCGAGCGGTGCGCGACGTGGTGCTGCCCCTGGCGCTTCCCGGCATCGCGGCGGGCTCGATCTTCACCTTCTCGCTCACGCTGGGCGACTTCATCACCCCGATCCTGGTCGGCGGCGCGGGCTCGAGCTTCATCGGCAACGTCGTCTACAGCAGCGTCGGCATCGCCAACAACGTGCCCTTCGCCGCGGCGCTGGCGATGATCCCGGTCGCGATCATGGCCGTGTACCTGCTCGGGGCCAAGCGCCTGGGCGCCTTCGAGGCTCTGTGATGGAAGGTATCTGGACCAAGCTCGCCCTGCGGCTGTGGGCCGTGCTCCTCCTGCTGTTCCTGTTCTTCCCCATCCTTCTGATCTTCTTCTATGCGTTCAACACCTCGAACATCGAGAGCTGGCCCATTCCCGGGCTCACGCTGAAGTGGTTCAGCTCAACTTGGAACGACCGCGAGGTGCGTCAGGCGCTGCTGCTTTCGCTCAAGGCCGGCCTGACCGCGACGGTGCTGGCGCTGGTGCTCGGCTCATGCGCGGCATTCGCCATCCACCGCATGACGTTCTTCGGTCGCGACGTCGTGAGCCTTCTGTTCATCCTGCCGCTCGCGCTGCCCGGGATCATCACCGGCATGGCGCTCAACGCGTTCTTCAGCTTCAACGGCGTGACCCTGTCGATCTGGACCATCGTGGTCGGCCACACCACGTTCTGCATCGTGGTGGTCTACAACAACGTCCTGGCGCGGCTGCGGCGGACGCAGGGCTCGCTGATCGAAGCCGCCATGGACCTGGGCGCCAACGGCTTTCAGACCTTCCGGGACATCACCCTGCCCCTGATCTCGACGGCTGTCGTCGCCGGCGGCATGCTCGCGTTCGCGCTCTCTTTTGACGAGGTCATCGTCACCACCTTCACCGCCGGGGCCCAGAACACGCTGCCGCTGTGGATCTTCGGCGCGATCCGCCTCGGGCAGCGGCTGCCCGAGGTGAACGTCGTGGTCTCCTTCGTGATCCTCGTCACCGTCATCCCGGTGGTCATCGCCGCGCGACTCACGGGCGGCGGAGGCGTCGCCAAGGTCCAGGCCCGCTGAGCGACGCCGGCGGCTCCTACCTGGTCAGGTCGCCCAGCAGGTGGACGCCCCAGCTCCGCGGCATGACGCGCTCCGAGAGCACCGCGGCCCGGAACATGAGCCGGTTCAGCGCGAGATAGGTCGGATCGGGAACGGCGCGAAGCTCGGCCACCCGCAGGCCGCTCGCGGCGGCCAGCGCTCGAAGAGCTCGCGCGGAGTTGGCCCGGTACTGGACCGGGAACGTGTCCGCCTCGACGCGACCGTAGAGCCTCGGCACCAGCCGCCGCTGCAGCCCGGGCAGCGCCTTGCCGATGCGGTTCAGCAGCAGGAGCGGATTGCTCAGGTTGGGCGTGAGGAAGACGAAATGGCCGCCGGGCCGCAGCACCCTGCGCACCTCGGCCAGCACGGTTTGCGGCGCCTTCAGGTGCTCGAGCACCCACAGGCAGACGATCAGGTCGAAGGCGCCATCGGCGAACGGCAGGCTCTCCCCGACGCCGCGGATGATCGGCATGCCGGGAGCGCGATGCTCGGCCAGCGAGGGTGAATCGGGGTCGAGGCCGGCGGCGAGCCTGACGTCACGCCAGAAGAGCTCGACCACGCCGCCGCGCCCGCAGCCGAGGTCGAGGACCCGGCTCTCGCGCGTCAGGCGGCCGCGAACCAGCGCCTCCAGCTGGTCGCCGCTCGACCGCCACTCCGGCCGCATCGCGCGGTACCGCGCCCGGTAGGTGTTCTGCAACGTGAGCGGCAGCAGCGCCCGGTCCCGCTCCGAGTCCTCCGCTCGAGCCGCCTTCATGCAGCGCGCATTCTGATCGCTGGACCCCCGTTGTTCAAGTCGGATCGCCGGGACTAGACTCGCGGTGAGTGGTCGAATCCGAGCCGGCGATGGAGCGGTTGCTGGAAGCCTGGGACGGCGAGTCGGTATCGATTCACCGCGACCGCCCGACCGGCACGTGGATGCTCGTGTGCGTCCATTCGACCCGGCTGGGTCCGGCGGCGGGCGGGACGCGCATGAAGCACTATCCGCGCCTGGCCGATGCGCTGGCGGACGGCCTCAGGCTGTCGGAGGCGATGACGCTGAAGCTCGCCAGCGTGGGCTTTCCGCGCGGCGGCGGCAAGGCGGTCATCGCGCTGCCCGCGCCGCAGCAGCCTCGAGGTGAGGCGCGGCGCCGGCTGCTGCATGAATTCGGCGCTTTCGTGCGCTCGCTCGGCGGCGTTTACAGCTGCGCCCCCGACATGAACACGTCGGCCGAGGACATGGACGTGATCGCGGAGGTGTGCCCCCACGTCTTTTGCAGGACAGAGGCGGCCGGCGGGTCGGGCGACACGGCGCCGGATACGGCGGTCGGAGTGTTTCACGGCATCCGCGCCGGCTGCCGGTACGCCTTCGGCTCGGATGATCTGAGCGGGCGCACGGTGCTGGTCCAGGGTGCCGGCGGCGTCGGCGGACCGCTCATCGAAATGCTGGACAGAGCAGGCGTGAACGTGATCGCGACGGACGTCGATCCCGACCGCCTCGCACGGTTGCGTGATGGTGGCACTCAGGTCGTGGCGCCCGAGGAAGCGCTGACCACGCCCTGCGACGTGCTCGCGCCCTGCGCCGTGGGCGGGGTGATCAACCGCCGCTCCATCCCGCTCCTTCGCTGCCGCCTGGTGGCCGGCGCCGCCAACAACCAGCTCGAGCGGCCGTCCGACGCCGACCTCCTGCGCCGGCGAGGCATCGCGTACGCGCCCGACTTCGTCATCAACTCGGGCGGCGTGCTCCATGGCGGCGGCCTGGAAGAGCAGGGCTGGTCGCGCGAGACGCTCGACGCGCGCCTCGCCGGCATCGGCGAGGCGATCTATCAGATCCTGCTGACCGCCGACCGCGAGAGCATCGACACCGACACGGCCGCCCGGCGGATCGCGCAGTCCCGCCTCGACGCCGCCCGCTGATTTAGCCTAGGCCGCCCAGCGCACCCCCGGTCCCCGCGCCCGCCGCATCACCACCCGCTCGGGGGGCAGGAAGCGGAACTCCCGGCCGGCCTTGAGCACCGACCACCCGCCTTCATGGACGAGGCGGTGGTGGGCGAAGCACAAAAGCACGAGGTTGGACAGGTCGGTCGGACCATCTTTGGCCCAGGCGACGATGTGATGCGGCGTCGACCAGTTGACCTGGCGGTCGCAGCCCGGCCAGCGGCAGCCGCGATCCCGGATCCGCAGCGCCCGCCGCGTTGGCGCCGAGACCACCCGCGTCGCCCGGCCGACGTCGATCACCACCGAGCCGGCGAGCAGGACGCGGGAGATGGCGGCGTCGCACCCCAGGCGCTCCACCGTCCGGCTGGAGATCGGCAGCGAGAGCTCGAGGTCGGAGGCCGCCGCGCCGAGCTGGTTCTTCAATCCCTCCAGCGTGGTCGTCAGGGTGAGGTGCGGCCGGACCCCGTTGCGCTTGGGCAGCCGGCCTTCGTCCATGGCGTGGCGCACGCACTCGACCAGGGCGTCGGCCAGCCGCTGGCGGTAGCTGCGCTCGTCCTCCGGCCCCAGCCGCTTGGCCAGGGCGTCCAGCGCGGTGCGCAGCGCCGCCCCGCCTTCGGGGTCGAGCACGCCCTCGATGGCGTGCATGCCGTCGGCCATCTGGCTGAGGTGGAGGCGGCGGCGGCTGTAGTCCTCCTCGGCCTGGTTGAAAAAGCCGTCGGGGTCGGCGACATGGCGGGCGTAGCGGCACAGAAAGCGCAGGCTGGCGACCGAATGGCGGCGCGCCAGCTCCAGCATCTCTGTCTCGTCGAAGAGCTCGCGCTTGTCGCCCAGCTGCTGGCGCAGGTGGCAGAGCAAAGCCGCCGACTGGTAGCCGATCTCCCCCGCGCCCAGGGCCTGGGCCACCTGAGGCAGTGCCTCCAGCTGCTCGCCGGCGCAGAGGCGGTCGGCGGCCGAGGTGGCGGACATGGCGCAGGTCCGGCTCAGCCAGGCGACGGCGGAGACGCTGCCGCCGGCCAGATGCTCGCCCGACTGCTGGACACAGCGCGCCTCGGCGGCGAACTCGCCCTCCAGGGCGTCGATCAGGGCGCGCAGGCCCTTGGCGTCGACGCGGCGCTCGTCGCGGGCCTGGAACTCGCGCACGGCCAACGCCAGCTTCTGAAGGTCTGTGCCCCCTTCCCCCAACATACGGACAGGCTACCAAACATCCGTTCTGGAGTCAAGCAACAGACGCATGTAAATCGCGAAAACGTTCTCTCGCGCCCCGCACCCTTGCCCTCTGCCCGCAGCCGGCCCAGCTTGATCACCTCCAAGCCCGACACTCACACCCCCCTTCCCAGTCCCTCCCCCACCGACATCGCGCAGCGCCTCCGAGCGACACACACGGTCACGCCCGCGCCCTCCCCATCCAGGTCCCGGCCTGGCCACCGCGAGGGCGTCCGGATACTGTTACCGCGTGCGCGTGAAGCCGGCGGCGGTCGCGGCGCTGATGATCCTCACCGCCTGTGGCGGCTCGCCGCACCCAAGCGGATCTCAAGCCGGCTCCAGCACTTCGCCGGGCGCCGCCGGCAGCCCGGCGGCTTCGAGCTCTTCCGCCCCGTCGACGGCGCCAAGCCCCGCCGCGCTGGTCCACTGCGATTCGGCGGTGCCGGCGGGCGACAACCTGGTGATCGGGACGGTGGCCGGCGATGCCACGGTCGTGGTTCGGGACATCCAGGACCCCGCCAACGCCCGCAACCTCTGCCACTTCGACTCCGGGGCCAACTCGCCGCAGTTCGTGAGCGCCTCCCAGGTCGTGTACGAGACGGGGAGCGACCAGATCGTCAGGGCCGACCTCGCCGGCGGCCCGACGGCGGTGGTCGCCACCTACGCCGCCGGCTTCGGCTCCGGTCAGTATTCCGTCAGCCCTGACGGCCGCTCGGTCACGTACCTGGATGGCAACGCCTGGCACCTGGTCACCCCATCCGGCAACCGGGTACTGACCACGCTGCCCGCCGTGCCTGGTCGCGGAGTCAACCCGGACGAGGATTCCAGCTTCCTCAGGTTCTCACCCGACGGCCAGTACATCGCCCTCGTCCAGACCTTTCACACCGGCGGCAGCGGCGCCACCGCGCCCGACCAGATCCGGCGCGCCGCCGACGGATCGCTCGTCTACTCGACCTCCGGCATGACCATGGCCGTCTGGGCGTCGGTTCCCAGCCGCCTGTTCTTTCGTGACGCCGCGGGCGGCGTGCGCCGGTGGGACCCCAGCAGCGGGCTGTCTTCGATGCTGTCCCTCCACTGGATCGGTCCCGCGTCCTCGCCCGACGGCCGCTGGATCGCCTATACGTTTCGGACCTCCGGCGGACTCGGCGGGGTCGGCTTCTACAGCGTTCAGGGCAACAGCGTCTCGAACACCACGCCGCCAGGCCGCTCGGACGTGTGGTTCCTCACCAACGACCTGGTCTGGTACCAGGGTGAGCGGGCGTGCTCCACGTGCTTCGGCGGCATGCCCACATCCACCGGCGTGACCTACATCTACGACATCGCCGGCGCGTCAGAGGTCACGTCGCGGCTCTCGGGGGTCCTGGATGCGTGGCCTCACTCCACCCCGCCAGGTCTTTGATCGAGCGTCACGTCTTTGTACTTTCGTTCGCGCATCGCGCACGCCGCGGCGTGGGCGAGCATCCCTTCCATCTCCGCGACACGCCGTGCGTAGGGTGCAATGAAATTGCTACCTGCGCTCGTGAGGCGTTGGTACGTAACCACCTTTATGAACTTGCCCACCCATAGGCCGCCCGTGTATCGCGCGGCGCGGCCGGTTGGCAGCGTGTGGTTGGTTCCGATCGCCTTGTCCGAGTAGACGACATTGGCCCCTTCGCCAAGGAAGATCGATCCATAGTTCTTCAGGCGCCCGTGGAACCATTCGGTGTCGCGACAAAGAACCGCCACATGCTCCGGAGCAGCAGTGTCTGAATAGATCGCCATCTCTTCCGGCCCCCGAACAAGCGCGATGGCGCCGCGGCGCCGCCATGCCTGCTCGGCGATCTCCCGCGTCGGCAAGACCTTCAACTGTGATTCAACGACCTCCGATACCGCGTCGGCAAGAACCGCCGAATCGGTGACGAGGTGGGCGGGGGAGGTTGGACCATGTTCGGCTTGTGCAAGAAGATCCGCGGCCACGATCTCTGGGTCGGCAGTCTCGTCGGCGATGATCAAGATCTCGGTCACTCCCGCGAGGAGATCGATGCCGACGTGCCCAAACAGCAATCGCTTGGCTTCTGCGACATAGGCGTTGCCAGGGCCGGTGATCATGTCCACCGGTTTGATTTCGGAAGTCCCAAACGCATACGCCGCGAGTGCTTGCACGCCACCCATGCAATAGATCTCGTCGGCGCCGCACACATCCATAGCGACGAGCGTCGCCGGCCATATACCGTTTTCGTCCCGCGGGGGCGCACATGCAAGGATCCGCCCTACCCCAGCAACTTTGGCCGTGGCGACCTGCATGTGTACGGCAGCGACCAGAGGGTAAGCGCCGCCTGGCACGTAGCAGCCTACTGACGTGAGCGGCACGAGACGATGTCCCATTGTTATGCCGGGATGCGGTTCTATCTCGACCGGTTGAAGACCTTGCAGTTGAGCGTTCGCAAAGCTCACCACCTGGTCGCGTACGAGTTGAATGAGGGCCACGCAGTCCGGCCCAACTGATTCATACGCCTGGTCTATCTGCGCGCGTGTCACACGAAACGACGGCGGATTCCAGTGGTCGAGCCTCTTGGAGTGATGGCGCAGGCCTTCATCGCCTCGCTCCTGCACTGCAGCGATGATTTCGCTCACGGTGGCCTCGATCAGCTGCCGGTGCTCGGCTGACTCGAGCTCCGGTTTCTTGACCCAGCGCACCTGGAGATCGCCCATGTTGGATGGGCCGATCATCCAGGTGCTCTCTCGTTCGGTCCGAGTCTAGACGTCTGCTTACGGTTCTTCAGTTGCAGCGGCGAAGATCTCGCCCGCCGTCCGCACAATCTGCGGGTTTCGTCGTTCCAGAAATGCAGCGGCGATGGCCGACGCGATGATCACAGCAATCGTCAGGGGGATGAAGTAGCTGAGGGGCGCCGCTGGCACGGGCACCACGTTGCCATAGGTAACCCACGCCATTCCAGTAAGAGCGACCAGCGGCACCAGGATGTGCCGAAACCAGTTGAACTCACTCCGGTGCTTTTGAAAGTAAAACCTGATCACACCCACACAGAGAAGGATGTAGGCGCCGATGAAGAAAAGCGTGGCGAAATAGGAGAACCACGATGCGAGGTTCACGGGACCGAACATTGATCCCATGACTACGGTCACGCCAATGCCCCAGGCGCCGACAGCATATGCGGCATTACTCGGTGAGTGGCGCACGTTCACTTTTCCGAATACGGCGGGCAACATTCGATCGCGGCCCATGGCGTACACCATGCGACTTCCCGCGATGACGGTGACGATGTTCAGCGCCGAAAAGCTGGAGATGGTTGCCAGGGTCACCAGCGCGCTGTACCAGCCTCCCACGTACTTCGTGGCCAGGTCGGTGAATGGACTCTGGTTGCTCTGAAGCTGGTGCAATCCGTCGGCGGATACGCCGAAACCGATGACCTCGGCATAGGTGACGAATATATAAAAGAATCCGATGATGACGGTGGTTGCGAATACTGCGATCGGAATCAGCCTCGTCGGGTGCTTTACCTCCTCACCCAGGGTCGTCGCCGACTCAAACCCCACGAACGCAAAGATTGTGTAGACGACCGCAATCAGCAAACCCGACGACGACGGCGCGTGAGAAGGGTTGAAGGGCTGTAGGGAATTCCCTGTTGCTCCTCCGTGGGCGACGATCACCAGAGCGAGCACCAGAAAGACGACAGTTTCGAAGGTCAAGCCAACCAGTACGGTCCCGAGCGAAGGACGCACGCCGATCACCACGAGTGCGGTGCTCAGTAACAGAAGCGCTATCGAGAATAGCTGCCAGGGCAGGTTGATGTTGATGTTCGCAAGCGCTCCTTGGACGAAGGAACCAAAGAATGCCGCTTGAAATGGGAGCAGCAGCACGTAAGCGCCGAAAAGGAGCACCCCTGTTACGAACCCCGTCTTGGGGCCGAACGTGTTCGTCAGGTACGTGTAGAACGAGCCGGCGCTCGGCAGCTTCCTTGCGTAGTCGCCGATGACGCTCGCGATCGCGATGCAGACCAGAGTGCCGAACACAAATGCTAGCGGCGACGCAATGCCCGAAAAGCCAGCGATGAACACATTGCCCGCGGTCACTCCAACCGCGGGCCCGATCAAGGCCGCGGACATGGCGACCGCCTCCGGCAGCCCGACGGATCGAGCCTTGAGCGTAGTTACCTTGGCAGCCGCATCATCCATCCGAACTTCCTCCTTTCAATAGACCTGGGCCGGCAATCGATGTTGTTGTGGTCGCTCTCCGCTTATGAGTCCGTGAACTTCGGCTTGCGCTTTTGAGCGAAGGCAGTCGTACCTTCGCGCTGGTCCGCCGTCTGGCCGATGATTTGGTAATAGGCCGAATAGATGCGAAGGGCATCCTCGAGCGACATGTCCAAGCCTCGATAGACCAGCTCCTTGGTCATGCGAACCGCCAGTGGTCCGTTTTGGCTGATTGCGTCAGCGATCGAGTAGGCGGCTGGAATCAACTCCAACGGTGGCACCACTCGGCTGACGAGTCCCATCCGTAGCGCCTCGTCCGCCGAGATGAATTGCCCCGTGAGCAGCATGAGAAAGGCGTCCGAGAGTGACATCATCTGGGGTAGCCGCAGCGCTCCATAACCGTGGAGAATGTTCCACTTCACCTCCGGCGTGCCGAACTGCGCAGTGGCGGAGGCGAGCCTGATGTCGCACATCAACGCCAGCTCCAGCCCACCCGCCAACGCGTATCCATTGACGGCTGCGATTAATGGTTTCGAGATCGAGAGACCGAACTCCCAGCGGTGCGGCCGCCATGGCTGCCAAGGCTGCTCTCGTTCTTCTTCCGTATGCATTCGCTTAAGGTCGGCACCGGCGGTGAACGCTTGGTCGCCCGCGCCCGTGATGATGCCCACGCGGACGGCTGGATCGCCGTCCAGTTTGAGCAGGCTCTCATCGATCAGTTGATACATCTCGGGATTCATCGCGTTCATTGCCTCAGGCCGATCCAGGGTGATCTGAGCAACCGATCCTTTGACCTCGTACTTGACCTGCAAAATCGCCTCCTAACCTGGCGTGGCGTTGGTCGTGGCTTCGTGCTCGCGATCCCATGCGCCAGCGATCTGGTCACGCCGCTCCTCAAGGAGGGCATGTTTCTTGACTCTCATCGAGGGTGTCCGAGGAAAATCCGTTCGGCGGTACTCGATATACCGTGGCACCTTGTAGCGAGCCAAACGCTGGGCGCAGTACTCGACCACTTTTGGAGGCGGAAATTGGTCGGGCGTTGCCCCTTCGACCAGTAGGATGAAAGCCTTGACCTCTTCGCCTCGAACGTCATCCGGAACGGGCACGACGGCGGCCTCGAGCACAAGGGGATGCGAACGCAGCACCTGCTCGACTTCAGCCGCCGCCACGTTTTCGCCGCCGCGGCGGACGATGTCCTTCTTCCTGCCGTTGAAGTAGAGAAAGCCACGATCGTCGAAGTGGCCGAGGTCGCCGGTGAAAAGCCAGCCGTCTTGGATGGTTGCCGCTGTGGCGTCGGGACGATTGAGATAGCCCTTCATGAGCCCTGGGGCTTTGATCAAGATCTCTCCGATGTCGCCAGGAGCGACTGGTTTGCCGGCGTCGTCTATCACCGAGACTTCCGCCTCCGGGCAAGGCACTCCAATGGAACCTGAACCGGTCATCTCCGCCGCCAGCGCCAACGGCATCGAGACCACCAGCCCGGTTTCTGTGAGTCCATAACCTTCGACCCAACGAAATCCCCAGCGCTCCTCCACGCTTCGGTGCAGGTGCGCCGGCATGCCGAGCTGGAGGGCGAACTTCACCTTGTGGTTTCTGTCCTCAGTCGATGGCGGTTGCTTCAGAAGCAGGCTCGGAATCGATGCGATTCCGAAGATGATCGTGACGCCGTGCCGGCGTACGACTTGCCAGTAGCGGCTGACGCTGAACCTGCGCATCGCCACCAAGGTGCCGCCGGAGATGAGTGACGTCAGCATCATCCAGGGCGGGTCGCCGTAGGAGAACTGCAGCGACGACAGGAGCCTGTCTTCCGGGCCCATGCCATAGAGCCTTTGGAACACGTCGACGAAACGCAGCCAGTAGGTGTGGTCGAGGATGCAGGCTTTCGGCAGCCCAGTGCTTCCGGAGGTGTAGTAGACGTTGGTCGCGTCGTCCGGCTGTATGCCTAACTCGGACCAATTAAAGCTGTGCGCGCCCGCGAATCTCGACAGCCCGTCGGGTTCGCTGCCACCGACCCTTATGACCTCGCGGAGCTGGGGAAGGTCGGGCTTCAGCTGCGCAACAAGTGACTCCCCGGCATCACCCGTGATGACCATCTTGGCGGCCGAGTCATGCAAGATGTGGCCGCCGTCGTGCGCCTGAGCGCCTGTATTGATCGAGACCAAGGTCGCTCGGCAAGCCGCTACCGCCAGCCAGGCGATCATGAATTCAGCCCGGTTCTCGAGGATGATCGCCACCCGGTCGCCGGGAGCCAGACGCTCCTTCAGGTAGCTCGCGAACGATGCAACGCGTTCCATTAGCTCGGAGCGACTCACTACGAGGCCGTCCTCGAAGATGATCGCCGGCGCTTCGGGATTCAGCGCGGACCCCGCGCGGGCCAACTGAACAATGTTGGGCGAGTCGCCCACACCGCTCCAAGGTGCGCCCGCGCCTTGATGCGAAATCGGAGCGGCTATTGGTACCACTCCTTCGGCGCAAGCCTGGTCTTGTCCGGCCATTCGAGGTCGTGAGTGAAGATGAGCGAGGCGTTTTCCCGGGCCCGGATCTCATCGATCCTGTCCCAGCTCGCCACCATCGCGTCGGGACTCCACACCACCGCCGTCAGCAGCCGCTGCTCAATGTTCTTGGGCAGGTACGCGGCATCGGCGACCAAGATGATGTTCTGGGTGTCGAGCTTGACGAGCATCGACTGGTGTCCGCGAGTGTGTCCCGGAGTCGGGAATAGCACCAAACGGCCATCGCCGAAGATGTCGTGATCGCCATCGACCTGCATCCACTCCAGCTCGTGGTCGAAGTCGGCGCGTATGTAGAGGTCCCTCTGGTAGACCGGAGGCGAGTATGCGAATTCCAGCTCCGACTTCTGGACATAGATGGTCGCGTGTTTGAAGAACTCCAGGCCGCCCGCGTGGTCGTAATGGAGATGTGACTGGACGACGCGCTCGATGTCCTTCGGTTTGAGGTTCATCTGGTTCAGTTTCGAGACGACATCGTCGCCGGCAACGCCGGTCACCTCCCACGCGTCAGCGGCGTCTCCGAGCCGGGCGCGCGGGTTCTCGAAGAGGTCAGGGTGGCCGCCCGTGTCGAACAGGACCAGGCCCTTTGGATGTTCGATCACATAGAAGAAGAAAGGGATGTCGACTTTCGTCCCGACCTTCTCGTCGAAGGGGTTGAACGCCGCCATGTCGGCGCGCTCCCCACCCCCATGTATCGCGTAGAGCTTCATGCCTGTCCTCCCTCTTCGATCAGCAATGCGGATGCCTGGAGATCGAGCCGTGACCAGACCGACCGGGGCAGGATGGAGCTGCGAAGAGTCATGATCGGCTCCGCATCAAGAGTTCCTCGGCATTGCCACCCAGCAGCGCGGTCAGCACCTGCGGCTTGAGGTCCATGGCTCGCCACTCCGAAACTGCGCGCCCCATCGGAAACACGGGCCAGTCCGTCCCGAACAGAACCTGCTTCTGAAGCACGCTGTTCATGAACCGGTGCATCACTTCCCAACCGGTGCCAGTCTCTCCGACGTACTTGGGCGCCAGCCCGCCGAACTCCATGAGCACCTTGGGATGCTTGCACGCAACGGCAACCATCTCCGGAACCCACGGCCAGCCGGCGTGGCACGCGATCACCGTAAGGTCCGGAAAATCGCACGCGACTTGATCGACCATCAGCGGGTGGTCATTGACGATCGGGTGCGAGGTCGAGTAGTTGATACCCGTGTGGACCGCCACCGGCAGCTCCAGTTCCATCGCTCGCAGGTAGACCGGGTAGAGCCGCCGGTCGTCGATCGCCATGCCGGCGAACGAGGGCTGGAAGCAGACTCCAATCAGGCCAAGATCGTGAATTCTCTGGACCTGGCGCACGGCGCGCTTGATCTGGAAGTGCTCGAGCGAAATGCTGCCGAAACCTGAGAAGCGGTCCGGATCGCTCGCCACCAGTTGTGCGACCGCTTCGGTGAGCGCGTCGGCCGCATCGCCCATCTCGTGCTCTGCGTGCACGATCGCGTGGCTGACGCCGGCGTTACTCATGTCTTCCTTCAGGAGGTCGACAGACCGCTCACGATTGGCGCTGAGGTGGAGCACCCGGTCGTACTGGGTCACGTACTCTTCGCGGAGGCTGCGGAACTGCTCGGGCCACCTCTCCAGCGGAAGGCGGACCCGAGCGTCGATCACCCTGTGCTCTGTGGTCACTTGACTTCCGCAGCTCTGGGCTCGCGGCTTGTGATGCCGTCCAGAGCGAGAGCGATATACCGCTCGGCGATCTCGTCCGGCCCCAACCTACCTTCGGGTTGGTACCAGGTGGACACTCCAGTGCAGAGAGCCATCAAGGCCATCACTGTCAGTCGGGTGTCGTGAACCGCGAACTGTCCCCCTGCGGTGCCTTCCTTGAGTATCCGCTGAAAAATTCGCTCGTACCTGTCTCGGAGCCTGAGAATTTCGGCGCGGTTTGCCGGCTCTAGTGCACGAACCTCTGAGTCGGTGACGAACGACTGCATCCTGTCCCGACATTCGAATCTGACATGTGCCCGGATTGCAGCGCGGAGCTGGTCGGCGGGTTCGTGATGTAGAGCGACCGCCGCCTCCACGTCGGCGATCAGGTCGCTCATGCTGCGGGTCATGATGTCGACCAGCACGTGTTGCTTGCTGGGGTAGTGGTAGTAGATCGAGGAGCTCTCGATTCCCACGGCCTTCGCGATCGCCCTGGTCGACGTGCCGTGATAGCCAAGCTCGTACATCAGCTTCACGGCAGCTCCGTAGATCTGGCGCTGGGTCCGTATCTCCGCACGCTCCCCACTCCTTAACCTGGTCGAGTTACCTATCGATCGATCGATTGGCACCGGGTGACTGTAAGGGCGGCGGAAGCCGTTGTCAAGACAGTGACCACGCACCAGCACCGGAATAGCCGACCCCCAGCCAGCCTGGCAGCCCGGGTGAATAAGGCTCCTCCGCGAAGGCGCCCTCAGAGGGTCTGGGAGAGGGCTGGACCACTAAAGGCTCAGCGGACGCATACACGTATTGCGTGCGTAATCCGGGAGCTGACCGGGAGCGCCGCGCGGGGGCTTCTGCTCCGACCTCAGTACATGACGGCGCCGGCCGTCACGTTGATGTCCTGACCCGTCATGTTCTCCGCCGCGGCGGAGGTGAGAAACAGAGCCACGTTGGCGACGTCGTCCTCCGTGACGCCGCGCCCAAAGGGCGACAGCGCCGTCCACTCCGCGCGGACGGAATCCGAGTCGACGCCCGCGGCCGCGGCCGCCCGGCCGATGACCAGGTCGAGCCGGTCGCCGGCCACCAGCCACGGCGAGATCGCGTTGACGTTGATGCCGTGCTTTCCGACCTCGTGGGCGAGCGTCCTCGTCAGCCCGATCAGGCCGAGCTTCGACGCCGCGTAGGGGGTCCGCCCCGGGAGCGGCCGCTTGCCCGAGACGGAGCCGATGTTGATGATCCGTCCTCCCCCCGCCTCACGCATGAGCGGGATCGCCGCCCGGCAGCAGAGGAAGACCCCGGTCAGGTTGACCGCCATGACCTCCTGCCACTCCTCGAGCGAAAGCCGCTCCAGCTCCACCGTCGGGCCGGGGATGCCCGCGTTGTTGACCAGCACGTCCAGGTGCCCGAAGGCCCGTTTCGCCCGCGCGACCACGGCGTCCACGTCCTGGACCGAGGTCACGTCGGCGACGACCCATTCGGCCTGCCCGCCCGCCGACTGGATCGCCCCGGCCGTCTCTTCGAGCGCCTCCCGCCCCCGGCCGGCGAGCACCACGGCGGCGCCGGCCGCGGCGTACCGCCGGGCAAGGGTCCTCCCGAGGCCCCGGCCGCCGCCGGTGACGACCGCCACGCGGCCGCCGAGGTCGGGGTCCGAGGAGCGCCGGGAATCCGCCGGCGCGGGGCCGCCACGACTCATGCCTCGGGACTCCGGTTGAGGTCGCGTTCGCGGAGCACGCGGCGGAGGAACTTCCCGCTCGCGTTCTTCGGAATCTCATCCACGATCTCCACCGTCCTCGGGTACTTGTAGGCCGCCATCCGCGCGCGGCAGAAATCGACCAGCTCTTCCGGGGTCGCCTGGTGGCCGGGCTTCAGCGAGACGTAGGCCTTGACCGTCTCTCCGCGGTAGGGGTCCGGAATGCCGACCACGCTCGCCTCGTTCACGGCCGGGTGCTGGTACAGGCCGTCCTCGACCTCTCTGGGCCAGACCTTGTAGCCGGAGGCGTTGATCATGTCCTTGGCCCGGTCGATGATGAAGAACCAGCCGTCCGCGTCCATCTTCCCGATGTCCCCCGTGTGGAGATAGCCCTGCGTGAATCCCTGGGCGGTGGCGTCCGGGTTCCGCCAGTAACCCGGCACCACGCCCGGGCCCTTGGTCCACAGCTCACCGATCTCGCCCGGGCGCACCTCGACCATGGTCTCCGGGTCCACCACCTTGACCACCGTGTCGGGGATCGGCACCCCGACCGACAGGGCGCCGCTGTCCGGGTCGACCGGGGCGCTCGTCCCGAGCGGGATCGCATGCGAGGGCGACGTCGTCTCGGTCAGTCCGTAGATGTTGTGGATGTAGGCGCCGGTCAATTCCTGGAAGCGGCGCACCGTCGCCGGCGCGACCGGCGCTCCCCCGCTGTAAACCTTTCGGAAACGGCTGAGGTCGCGGGTGCCGATCTCGGGCCGGGCCATCATGCCGAGGAAGGCGGTGATGCTGGCGACGGTGGCCGTGCAGCGCCAGCGCTCGATCAGCCGGAGGGCCTCGCCCGGTTCGAACCGGTAGAAGAGCACCAGCGGGATGCCGGCCGACAGGCACACCGCCATGTGCGCCACGAGGCCGGTGATGTGGAACAGAGGCGCGGCGCCCAGCATGACGTCGCCGGGGCCCAGCCGGAGCCAGGTGCGATAGAACTCCGCGTTGAAGACGACGTTGCCGTGCGTGTTCATCGCCCCCTTCGGACGGCCCGTGGTGCCCGAGGTGTAGGTCAGGACGGCGATGTCCTCCGGGCGCAGGCCGGGGTCCGGCAGGGTGGCGCCGTCGAACTCCCCGAGCAGCCGGTGGAAATCCTCCGGCGCCGGCTCGCCGCCGGTGCCCGCCGCCCCTCCCGGGTTCGAGCCCAAGGCCTCATCCGGACCGCGGACCGTGATCACCGTCCGCAGGTCGGTCCCGGCCAGAGCGGGGCGGGCGTTCTCCTCATAGATGCCGTCCAGCGCCACCAGGGCTCGGGCCCCCGAGTCCGTCAGCTGGTGCCGGACCTCCCGCTCCTTCAGCATCGGGCTGAGGGGTACCAGCACGGCCCCCAGCCTCCAAACGGCCAGGGCGCTGAGCACGAATTCGGGGATGTTCTGCAGATAGACCGCGACCCGGTCCCCTCGGGCCACGCCACGGACGGCCAGAGCCGTCCCCAAGGCGGCCGACGCCCGATCCAGCTCCTTGAAGGAAACGGACTGCTCCCGGTAATGGATGGCGGGCGCGTCGGGAGCCCGGCGCAGGCTGGCGGCGAACATGTCGAGAGCGCTGGGCGAGGAGGGACGCAGGCCGTGCGGCACCCAGCTCGGATACCGCGCCAGCCAGGGGCGCGATTCGTAGGGCGACGGCACCTCGCCGTCGCTCCCCGAGCTCATCTCAGGCACGGATCAGGGTCCGGGGCGGTGCCGCGAGCGCCGGCGCGCTCGTGGACCGGCGCACCAGCAGGGTGGGCTGGATCACCTCCTGGACGACCTTCTTGCGGGTCGGGTCCTCCAGCATTCCCATCAGGATTCGAACCGAACGTCTCGCCATCTGATCGATGTGCTGGGCGACGCTGGTCAGGCTGATGACGTAGGACGAGGCGAGCTGGATGTCATCGAATCCGGCGACGGCGATATCGCCGGGGACCGACAGCCCGGCCTTCAGAATCGCCTCCATCGCCCCGAGCGCGATCGAGTCGTTGGCGCCGATGATGGCCGTCGGCCGGCCCGGGACCCGCAGCCACGTCTCAGCGGCGCGGAGCCCGCTCTCGTAGGTCATGCCCCCCTCGATCACCACCGGCTCGGCGTCGGGCACGTCTTCGAGCGCCGTGATGAAGCCCTGCAGCCGCTCCACCGCGTTGGACGCGTAGCTGGGACCGTTGATGAAGCCGATGCGCCGGTGCCCCGCGGCGAGCAGGTGCCGGGTGAGCTCGGCGGCGCCGGCGACGTTGTCCGAGACGACGTAGTTGCAGCCGGGAGTGCGTGGCCGGCGGTTGGCGAAGACGATGCGATTGGGATTGCCCACCAGGGCGAGGACCGCTTCCTCATCGTTTCCGGCCGAGGCGTGGATGATGCCCTCCACGCCCTGCTCCAGCAGCCGTTGCGTGCTGCGCTTGGCTTCACGCACGTCGTCCTCGGTGCTGCACATGACGACCACGCACCCGAACTTGCGCGTCTCCCGCTCCACGCTTTTCGCGAGCTGCGGATAGAAAGGGTTGGCGATGTCGCTGACCAGCAAGCCGATGGCCCACTGGCGGCCGGACACCAGGGCCCGCGCCGCCGGCGACGGGCGATAGCCCATGTCCTGGATGATCTGGCGCACGCGCTCGCGGGTCTCCGCTCTTACATCGGGATGATCGCGCACGACGCGGGAGACCGTGGCCACCGAAACCCCGCACGCGAGGGCCACGTCTTCGATGGTTATGCCCCTGCGGCTACGCGACCTCAGTTCACCCCCCCAAGGCAGTGCGGCCGGCGCGGTGACGCGCCTGCGGCGCCAGCGGTGGTCGCCGCGGGGCCCCGCGCCCGGTCCGCGTCAAGGTTAGCCCAGGGCACCCACCCCGGTCTTCAGGCATCGAAGAATCCCTGATCCCGAACCACCCGCATGGCCTCCTCGGCCTTTTCGACGGTGAACTCGAGCTGCTCCGGCGTGTGCGCCGCCGACATGTAGATCTTGCTCGCCGGCCGGAGGTAGATCCCGCGGCGGAGTAGCTCCAGCCCGAAGGCCTTCGCCGCGGCGCGGTTGGTGGCCAGGTATTCCCGGTAGTTGGTGATCGGTCCCGTCCCGAACACGGCGTCCGTGAACGACGGGTGACCGATGACCTGCAACGGCACCGAGAGCCGCTTGGCCGCGGCCATCAGGCCGTCCCTGAGCGCCTCGCCGTTGGCCACCAGCTGGGCGCAGACGTTCTCCTCGACCACCGCGCGGAGCGCGGCCAGGCCGGCCGCAGCGGCCAGGGGATTGCCGTTCAACGTCCCACCGATGTAGACGCGCTTCGGGCCGGAATCGGGGATGGAGAGATCCAGCACGTCTCGACGCCCGGCGACCGCCGATATGGGCAGGCCGCCGCCCATTATCTTGCCCAGCGCCGCCAGGTCGGGGGTCACACCGTAGAGCTCCTGGGCTCCGCCGGGAGCCAGGCGAAATCCGGTCACCACCTCGTCGAACACGAGCAGGCAGCCGAGGCGGTCGGCGAGCGCACGCAGCCCTTGCAGGAAGCCGGGCAGCGGCGCCAGCGCCCGTTGATGAGGCTCGACGATGATCGCCGCCAGGTCGTCTCGGTGGAGCTCAGCCACCTCCGTCGCCATCTCGAGGTCGTTGAAGGGCACGATCAGCACGGTCTCCCCGACCGCCTGCGGGATGCCGGCGGAGTCCGGGATCGGCTTCGGATATTCACTTCGCACCGACGGCGTGAAGCTCTGGAGCGCGTAGTCGGAATGACCGTGGAAGCCGCCCTCGAACTTGAGGACCAGGTTCTTGCCGGTGAAGGCACGCGCGAGGCGCAGGCTGTAGAACGTGGCCCCGGTGCCGTCGCTCGCGTACTTCACCGCCTCCGCGCAGGGGACCATCTCAACGATCTTCTCCGCCAGCTCGATCGCCGGCTCGTTGAGGGTGTAGAAGGTCGAGCTCTTGGCCACCTGCTCCTGGACGGCCGCCACGACGGCCGGGTGGGCATGGCCCAGCACCAGCGGGCCGGAGCCCAACAGATAGTCGATGTACTGGTTGCCGGCGGTGTCCCAGACCGTTGCGCCCTGGCCCCGGGCGGCGATGAAGGCCAGCTCGGAGGGCAGGCGAAAGTCGCCCAGACAGGCTCCCGGCAGGACGGCCTCTGCCCGCCTGTACTCCTCAGACGGCTCGCGCGAGCGGGCGTCCGCCGGTCGATTGGTCTCCGTAAGATGCCTGGCCATCAATCCTCCTCTCCGGTCAATGCTCGTCGCGGGTTGTCGACGGTAATCCTGGCGAGCTGCTCTGCCGACAATCCCGCCTCCCGCAGCCGGGGGAGGAAAACGGTGGGGATCAGGTCGTAACCCCCGCCACCACAGATCCTGAGCATCGAACGCAGGCACACATCGTGCGAAAGCAGGATCCGATCGATGAAGCCCTTGCTCACCAGGTTCAACACCATGCGCACGCGGTGGGCGATGTCGTACTCGCTCTCGCCGCGGATCGTGTCGAACTGCACCCAGGCTCCGAGGCGCGCCACCTCCTCGTGGTACTCGTATGACGGCACCGTGTCGCAGTGGCCGATCACCACGCGAGCGGGATCGACGCCCTCGCTCCGCAGTATCTCCAGCTGAGGCAATCCCACCGGCCAGCGAGCGGCGTGCGTCGTGATGGTCAGCCCGGTCTGCAGGTGCGCGCGGGCCGCGGCCCGCAGGGAACGCTCCTCGGCCGCTGAGACGTAACGCTTGTCGCAACCGACCTCGCCGATGATGCCGGCTCGAATCCCGGTGCCGTCGGCGCCGACGTCGATGTCGCGAACAATGAGATCGGCGACCTTGTTGGCGCTCTGTGAATCCAGCCAGCCGCGGTCGATGTAGGGATCCCGGTAGTGGCCGCAACCCATGATCACGTTGAGGCCGGTCTCCTGAGCCAGCCGGCGCAGGGCGGCTGGATCGCGCTGCAGCCCGATGCTCGTGCAGTCGACGACGGTTCGGCCACCCGCCGCCTTGAATCGCAGCACCTCGTCTTTGGCCAGCTCGGGATCGTTGAGGAGGCCTTCACCCCGGTACTCGCGAAGCAGGTTGATGAAGAAGTGCTCGTGGGTGAGCGTGAACCCCAGGTCCCCGGAATCGATGGGGCCGAGAACGGTCATCACCGCGGTCATGATGCCGTGCATCTTAGGGGTCGCCTTGACTGACTGTCAAGGTTCTCGGTAACGTTTACATCGTGCATCGGATCGCCTCCGGCTTCGGCATCCTCGAAGCCCCTTTCCACGCCGCGGAAGGACGCCTTCTCTTCTCCGACGTGCTCCGGGGCGGGGTCTACAGCATCGGCGCGGATGGCGGCGTCGAGACCGTCATCGAGCATCGACGCGGGATCGGAGGCTTGGCCGCCCATGAGCAAGGTGGGCTGATTGTCACCGGACGCAACGTTTCGTGGAAGCACGGGCTTGATTCGCGCGTCCTGCTCGAAGCCGACCCGGAGCGCGATGTGCGCAGCTTCAACGACCTGACGGTCGACGGCCGCGGACGCATCTGCGTGGGGGCTCTCAACCTGGACCCGCCGACGCCCGAGGGGAGTCCGAGACCGAGCCATGTTCTCCGCATCGAGCTCGACGGCTCGGTCACGGTGCTCGCCGATGACGTCCTGTTTGCCAACGGGCTCGCATTCTCGGCCGACGGGAAGACGCTGCTGCTGATCGATTCCGCCCGCCGGTGCCTCTGGGCCTTTCCCGTGGATGAGGGTGACGGTCTCGGCTCGCGCCGGCTGCTGGCCTCGTGGGAGTCGGCGACGCCAGACGGCCTGGCGATCTCGGCGGACGGGGCGATCTGGGTGGCCCTCGCGACAGCGCAGGCGCCGGGGCTGGTCGTCGCGTTGGAACCCGGCGGCAGGGAGAGGGGGCGCCTTGAGGTGCCGGCGCCGATGGTGACCAACGTCTGCTTCGGCGGCGCAGACCTGGCCGACCTCTATGTGGTCACCGGCCATGTCGGTGCTGGCGCCGACGGCGGCGCGATCTACAAGACCCGGGTAGGGGTTCCCGGCCTGCCCCTGACGCCGGCGCGAATCGCCCCAGCCTGACCTCGGCGCTACGGGTGGCGGCCGGTCGTCACCCGGCCGGGCGCCGTCGCCTCTTCCAGGCCGCGGCGGACCAGGACCCTCGCGAGATGACGGCGGAACTCGGCGCTGGCGGCGCCGTCGGAAGTCGGCAGGGTGCCCTCCGCCGCCAGTTCCGCCGCCGCCGTGATGGAAGCTCCGCCCGCCAGGGCTGATTCGGCGGCCGGCGCGCGCAACGGCGTGCCGCCCATGTTGACCAGGGCGATCCTCGGGCTGCCGTGGAGCACGACCGCGGCCCCGACGATCGCCCAGTCCTGCGCGCGCTGGTTGAACTTCTGATAGGACCAGTTGGGCCCGATCTTGGGCACGCGAATCTCGACCAGGATCTCGTCGGGCTCCAGGGCGGTCTCGAGGAAGCCGCGAAAGAAGTCGATCGCCGCGACCACACGGCGGCCGCGACGGCTGCACAGGACGAGTTCCGCCTCGAGCGCCAGGATCGCCGCCGGCAGGTCGGAGGCCGGGTCGCCGTGGGCGATCGAGCCGCCGATCGTGCCCCGATGCCGTACCTGAGGATCTCCGACCAGCCCGGCGACGTACGGGAGGATGGGGACCTGCCGGGCCAGGATCTCCGACACCTCCAGGTCTCGATGCCTGCTCAGAGCGCCGATCGCCACCCGGTCGCCTTCCTCGCGGACGTACGACAGCTCCCGCAGGCGACCGATGTCGACCAGCACGGACGGTGCCGCGAGCCGCAGCTTCATCAGGGGCACCAGGGAATGGCCGCCGGCCAGGCACTTGGCCTCGTCGCCGTGCTCGGCGAGCAGCTGCAGGGCTTCGTCCAAAGAGGCGGCCCGGGCATAGCGGAATGGCGGTGGAATCACCTGGCGTTCTCCTCCTGGGCGGGCCCGTCCAGGGCCGCCGCCGCCGCCAGCGCCGCCTTGACGATGTTGTGGTAACCGGTGCACCGGCAGAGGTTGCCTTCCAGGCCGAGACGGACCTCGGCCTCCGTCGGCTTGGGATTCTCGGTCAGCAGCGACAAAGTCGCCATCACCATTCCCGGGGTGCAGAAACCGCATTGGAGCGCGTGATGCTCCCGGAAGGCCTCCTGCACCGGGTGCAGGCTGCCGCCGGCCGCGAGGCCTTCGATGGTCGTCAGCTCCGCACCGTCGGCCTGGACCGCCAGCACCGTGCATGACTTCACCGACTCGCCGTTCAGGAGCACGGTGCAAGCTCCACATGACGTCGTGTCGCAACCGACGTTGGCGCCCGTGAGCCCCAGGACGTCACGGACGTAGTGCACGAGCAGGAGCCGTGGCTCGACATCGTGCTCGTGCTGAGTGCCGTTGACCCGCATTCTGATTTTCATGAGGTTGCCAATAAGCCCCGTGGCGTGACGGGGCGCTGATGACGGCCGGCGCCCTTGGTCTCGAGAATCGCCCGCCAGACCCGCTCAGGGGTGGTCGGCATGTCCATGTGTCGCACCCCCAGGTGGGCCATCGCGTCGATCACGGCGTTGAGGACGGCGGGGGTGGAGCCGATCGTCGCCGACTCGCCGATGCCCTTGACCCCGAGCTCGTTGACCGGGGTGGGCGTCTCTTGAATGATGGCCTCGAAGCTGGGCAGCTCGGCCGCCGAGATGAACGCGTAGTCGGCCAGGTTGGAGGTCTTGAGATTGCCCGATTCGTCGTACCGGACCTCTTCCATGAGCGCCTGCGCCACGCCCTGGGCGAGACCGCCGTGGACCTGGCCCTCCGCGATCAGCGGATTGATGATCCGGCCGGCGTCGTCGACCGCGACCATGCGCTTCAGGGTCACCTTGCCGGTGGCGCTGTCGACCTCGACCACCGCCACGTGGGCACCGAACGGAAAGGTCGCGGCGCTGGGCTTGGAGTCAGACTCCGCGCGCAGGCCGCCGTGCCGGCCCGCGGCCACCGCCAGCTGAGCCCAGGTGCGACCGGCGGAGGGCATGCCCGCCACGTGGAAGCGGCCTCCGGCCTTGTCGAAGACGACGTCGGAGGGCTCGACCTCGAACTCGTCGGCGGCGAGCTGGCGCGCCCGCTCGACGAGCAGAGCGGCTGCTTCCCTGGCGGCGATCCCCCCGGTCTGCAGAGAGCGGGATCCGTAGGTCCCGACTCCGCGCGGGACGAGCGCCGTGTCGCCGTGTTGAACCGACACGTCGTCGAAGGGAATGCCCAGCTGGTCGCTCACCAACATGGCCCATGAGGTCACGTGGCCCTGCCCATGCGGGGACGTGCCCGTGCTGACGACGGCGCGGCCGTCCGGCTGCACCTCCACCGACCCGTAGTCGCCCTGGAGGGTGCCTCCGGTTATCTCCACGTAGGTGGACACCCCGATGCCGAGCAGGCGCTCACCACCGGCCTGGCGGCGCCGGCGCTGCTCCGATCTCAGCTCGTCGTAGCCCGCCGCCTCGAGCACCCGGTCCAGGGCGGCCACATAGTCACCGCAGTCATAGGTCGCGCCCACCGGGGTGGTGAACGGGAATGCGTCCTTCGGAATGAAGTTGCGGCGGCGAACCTCCGCCGGGTCGGCCTGGATCTCGGCCGCGAAGAGGTCGATCGCCCGCTCGATGGCGGCGGCGGCCTCCGGCCGCCCCGCGCCCCGGTAGGCGCCGATCGGCGTCGTGTTCGTCATCACGGTGCGGGCCACGAACTCCACCTTTGGGATCTGATAGACGCCGGCCGTCATGACCCCGGTCCACAGCGGCAGCACCGACCCGACCCGTGGGTAGGCGCCACCGTCCTGCAGCGCCGTCAGGCGATAGGCCTGGATGCTGCCGTCTCGGAAGCCGCCGATCTCCACGTCCTGGATCTGAGCCCGCCCGTGACCGAGCGAGAGCATGCTTTCGGATCGCGTCTCGACCCAGCGCAGAGGCCGGCCCGCCCGCCTGGCGAGCCAGGCCACCAGCAGCTCGTCGGGGTAATCGCCGATCTTGGCGCCGAATCCGCCGCCGACGTCGGGCGCGATGACCCGCACGTGCTCTTGGTCCAGTCGCAGATAGCGCATCAGGTCGTCGCGCACCGTGTGCGGCGTCTGGGTGGAAGCCCAATAGGTCAGGCGGCCGTCCGCGTCCCAGCGTGCGGCCACCGCCCGGACCTCGAGCGGGCAGGGGGCGACACGGGAGTTGTGCAGGCGCTGACGCACGACGACGTCACAGCCCTCGAAGAGAGCGTCGCCTGAGCTCGATCCGCACGCGAAGCTGACGTTGGTGCCGGCCTCGGGGAAGAGCAGCGTCTCGTCGCTGCTGGACGCCAGCGGGTCGATCACCACCGGCAGCGCTTCATAGTCCACGAACGCGAGCTGGGCCGCGTCCTCACCCTGGTCTGCCTGCTCCGTGATGATGGCCGCCAGCGGCTCGCCCACATAGCGGACGACTCCCTGCGCCAGCCAGGGCCGCATCATGGCCTGGTTGAGCATGGGGTCCGCGGGCTCCACCCAGTCCATGTCGATGTCCTCCGCGGTGACCACGTCGATCACGCCGGGGGCGGAGCGCACCTCGGCCAGGTCCAGCTGCGTGAGGCGGGCATGGGCCATGTTGGAACGCACATACGTCACGTGAGCGGCGCCCTCCAGGACGATGTCGGCGACGTAGTTGCCGCCGACGGTCAGGAACTTCGCGTCCTCGGTGCGCAGTACCCGATTACCCAGAATGCTCAAGCTCCGTCCTGCCATGGGCGCGTCTCGGCTGGGAGCGTGTACTCCGATCCTCCTATAGATGTCAAGGGGCGATTTGAGGGGCTCATGCGGCGCTGCGAATGGCCTCCTCGCGCGGGCCGACCAAGGCCCTGTAGACCTCCCGGGCCACGTATCTCTTAAGGCAG